>JAUWWJ010000414.1 GCA_030616935.1 Planctomycetaceae bacterium | reverse complement strand
GTGTCGTTTGATCCGTCCTGAATCACAAGGCAACAAAAAGGGTCTCCTTTGTGCATGCAACTCGTTTCTTCAATCAAGATGGTTTCACCGTAGTGGTCGGCAAGCCCCCGTGTAATGCCTTTTGCGAGCAGACATAACTGACGGCTTGACGAGTAGACAAGGTGTAGCTCATTCGGTGAATGCCTTACGGACTCAAGAACCGGTGGCTCAGCGCCGGGCTTTGCGGTACGAACCATCGTGTGGATGATGTCCTCAGTATTCTCAATGAGATCAAGTGTGCGCCACGAAGGATCGATATTTTGGCTAGCAACCTTGATCAGGTGTGGTGCCAGGAATTCACCAAATCGTCCAATCAGTTCTGGTAATGGCTCACCGCATGTGTCCGCAATTTTTTGCAGAAGCTCGATAGCATCTTCATCAGGGTACACTTCATTTGGCAGATATCTGTTGTCACTTGCCGCGACTGTATCTCGAAGCTTGAGCCATGTTGTTTTGCCCGAGGTGGCTTCGTCAGCAAACTTCTGGATGTAGAAAAAAATAAGGCCGTGCACAAAAAAATCTCATTGTCATTGCCAACATATTCGGTGAGCGTCAAATAAGTTGGTGTAAGTAATTCAGATTAAATCGTAACATACTTGGATGCGATAAGAGAAGCTAGCAGTAGTCTCTTCAAGGGTTTGTAAACAAAACCATTATGGTGACTGGCGGAGACGGTTTCGGTAGAGCAAAAGGCCATGTGCAGCGTGGTAAAGAGCGCCACATTCAATATCGATATCTGCAGTCTGTTCAAGTGTTGTTGCCAAACGGTCCGCAGCACGTAATACCCATGGTTCACGAAGTCGATCTCCAGGAAGTGCGACAGCAAGAAATTCAAAAATATGTCCGCTTGAACTAAGCTTTGCAAAAACATCAACAGACGAAGCTGACCGTTCGAAAAATTGTGTAGAAAAACTGCCGTCTGCTTGCTGAAAACGACGCGATAGATCGATACTGTTGGCGATCGTATCCTCTGCTGATTTCCATGGTTCGGGAAGTGTCTCACCCGCTTCAGGATGCCGGCCGCGGTATCTATTCACTGCAGTCGCCAATCCGTAGAGACGGTGGGATCCACCACAGGCGCTGGAATGCAGGTCAGCATCAAGTTCCATCTTGATGACTCGAGCGAGATCCCATTTCTCTCCATTTGAGGCTTCCCATGTTTCGTCTTCGGGGAGATATGTGGCGAAGGCCATCAATGTCCATGTTGCTTCCTGCCCAGAGTGAAGATCGGCCTGGGCTTGTCGCAGCAGGTCATCGACGGTTGCTGACGTGTCACCCACGACCAGTGGTGTTTCGAGTGGAATTCCCCTACTGCCGCACTGTGAGAAATACCCAAGCCACTGATCTTTGTGTCCTTGTCCGAGGGTGCTTCCCTCTTCGACAAGAGCGATAATTCCGTGCTCACCGTGTCGCAGTTTCCACCCTTGGAGAGTGCCGCCTTCAAGTAAGTAGTTCAGTGCAGGCACGGTGACGGATTCGTGCATGATAGTAAATTGCTCACCGAATGCGAGTATCCCATGAACAATTTGCCAAGCTCCCTGAAGTTTAGTTGTGAGTTCTCTTCCGTCCTGAGTTTGCTTGAGTATTTTTGTAATTCGTTTGCATAGATCATCTGGGTTAATCGTTGTGAGATCGCCCGGATGAGTTACCTGTTGTTTACTCTTCCTGCATCCAACAGGGCCTAGGCAGAGAACGATGCCAATGGCAACGACTACCAGTCGCAAATGATTTGAAGTGACAAACATTTTACTATTGAGGCATTTCTTGTTGAAGCAGGACACACTAGAGCATTGTTACGCAGTTTACCCGGTGCAAGTAAAAGTTCAGCTGAGTAAGAAAAAGCGAGCTGCCATCAGGCCTACGAATGCTTTTTATAGCGGTGATGCAATGGCATGAACGTGGGCACTCGCTGATCGGTGTGAAATGTGAGGGCGGTGTAATAGCCCAAGGATTCCATTGGTCTTTTACTCGTGCAACTACTGATTAAGAGAATAGAGAAGAATATTGAGTGCGATTTTTTCAGCATCTTCTCGATCATAGCCGGTGCATTCCATGGAATTCTGCTTTTCAAGCGCACAAGATATGTCGAAGGGAGAGAAGATGACCGCCCACCGATCACCCATACGAATGCCTTCTAATTGTGGTGGCACCTTTCGTTTCTCAGAAGAAAGAGGCCCCCTCCTGCAGCGGGTGCTCGAAGTGTCACTCGACGTAGGTCAAAGCCTCCATACGTAGATGCTGAGAAGAGCGGGTCATCATTCGGAATCGACTCAATAGTGTGATCAGGGAGACCAGCCGAAAACTCCTTTCGGAAAGCATCGGTAAAAGGTTGAGATGCACAGACGCTATCAGCAAGCAGGGTACCTCCTCGCTCCAGAAACTTTCGAAGATTTTTTCGTTGTGCATCGTCAAATACAAATGCTTGTCTGCCATGCATGAAAAGCATGTGATGTTTGAAAATTGCTGGATCAATGAGGTCGAGCTTTACTGGTGTGTCGTCGACGAGTATTCCAAGTTCTCGTGCAGCAGCTCTGAGAATGTTTGCAAGTGCTTTAGGGGCGGCGTCACAAAGCCCACCATGACGCAATT
>JAUWWJ010000508.1 GCA_030616935.1 Planctomycetaceae bacterium | reverse complement strand
GATTTGGGGCAATTGAATTCAGCAAGCGGGTCGCCGGTACAGAAAAAAAGATTTCACACTACGGAGGACTTCCAGAGTCTCTGATAAATGAAACGTGGCTGGATGAAAAACTGCGGCGAGACCAGCAGAAACTACTTGCTATGGTTGAATACGCACGCTGCGAAACCGACCGACGTGAATTTTTAAACAACTATTTTCTTGGTACACCATCGGCAGAGTAGCTCTACGCTTTACACTGCGAGTTCCCAGCTACTCAAGAATGTTTAGCATCTCCTCAACTTTTTTTGAGATTGCTTTTTTCCCTTGAGCACGCTCAAGCTCATTTACTGATTGTTCCAACCCTGCTTTACCTGGATCAGCTGCCACAACCTTGTCAACAAGTTCTTTGGCATACTCGATCGAACTGTCAATCATTCCAGCATCAGCGATTTGCTCAAGAACATCTCGAAGTTGATTCGTAATTGAAGGAGGGGTGACACGAATCACTTTTTCACCACCCCCACATCCAACGAACAGGCTCAATCCGAGTACAAGGCATGCCATTTCTTTGCGCATCTATTTCTCCAAAAGTTGCATCAGGGACTTATGTTCCACCACCCCACAAAATAATTTTAAGGAAGCTTGGCTACGTTCCCATCCTGACGGGCACCAAGATTCTGCCACGTTGTGAGGTCGATAGTGTTGCTCACTGTATGCGTGGCACCATCAGCGGTCACTGTGTTCACCACACCAGGGTGCTTGCTTCGAGCGGGGTACACACCATTCCGGTCTGCTGAATCACCGTATCGTCCACCCGTCGCAAAAGACACATGTTTCCAGTTAGGCGGTGCGACTGTATTAAATGCTGATTTTGTTGGTATACCTCGCTGCCAATCTCGACCAGCATTACTTCGATGCCACGTCAATGCGCCGGCATCAGCTGCCTGACCCATGGTTTCAAGATTTGCAGCTGTTGGAAAGTTCGCGCTACCCACCAAAGATATCTGAGCTGTTGTATCTCGTTCAAGATTCAGCAGCGTATCATCGTTATCACCTTTTAAGCTCTCAGACAAAAGAATCGTGTTTGACGTTCCATCGGTAATTTCTTCAAACGTCGTTGTATTGTGCTTCATAATTGGCCCATCATAGGGACCGGGGGTTACGGGCTGCAGACCATTGGGTCCTGCGCCACCGCCAGTACGGTAGATGTTGACTGTTGACCCTGCATTGGCAACATAATTAATTCCACCAAATCTGGGATCTCCGTACGGTAAATCTGATGGACAGATAAAGGCTGTAATGAATTTTCGGCGTATTGCAGCCGAGCCGTTCACTCCCCCGGTGGACCATCTGTTCAAATCCATTGCGTCGTATGTCGTCGTCTCTTCCAGCCACGGTAATATCTGTGTCCACAAACTGTGTCCAAGCCACATGTTCCATGCTGGTGCTCGATGGCCTATACCATTTCCAATGTCGACGCTCCGCTCTCCTGTTTGTGGATTTCCATCAAACATATACATAGGAAATTTCTTATTCGCGTCGTAATAATTATGAAGCGCAAGACCGTGCTGCTTTAGATTGTTGGAACATGACACACGGCGTGCCGCCTCACGCGCCTGTTGAACAGCAGGAAGAAGGAGCCCT
>JAUWWJ010000373.1 GCA_030616935.1 Planctomycetaceae bacterium | reverse complement strand
CGCGTGTTCTTCCTGCTTCGGCAACGGCTTTCTGTAGGCCATCAACAATTTGTTGCAAGCAGATAGCTGGTCCTTCAACACTCCTTGCAGGATGTTCACAAAGATTAGAGATAAGAAATGTTCCAGCACAGTCCAGAAGCGTTGTGTTGACTGCTGTCCCGCCGAGGTCAACTCCGGCAACAAGTGGTCCAGTGTTTTTTTGGGAGTCTGGTATGGTCATTGCCCAGTTTTTTTCCTTTTGTCGGTGAAGAAAGTTGCGTACTGTCACAAAGTAGCAGCCCGTTTGCCAGTCACTCCATAGTGAATTATTCGGCGTCGATTAGCTCCCGACGAACCCGGCTTACTATGGCCCGCAGTCCCCTGCTTCGTAGCATACCAAGTACGTCGTCCAGCCCCATTTTTTCAAGTAGGTCATCAGGTAGCTCCTGTGCCTCAGTCTGAGGGCGGCTAGCCACTGCCTCGGAGAGAATTGCAACAAAACCCTTCACAGTTGGTGCCTCTTCGGCAACCTCAGCTACAAGTTGCATCGAGCCATCAGTGATTTCTGGCCAAAGAAATACAGAGGTTTGGCATTCATGGACTCGACGGTCCTCATTTTCTTTTTTGGCAACGTAATCAGCGCTCAATGGCGGTAGACGGTTTGCGAAGTCGAGAAGTAACTCGAGCTTCTCTCGGCCGTCTAAGTCAACAAACTCCTCGACAATCTGGTCGATTCGTTCGTTCACCGTTTCCATATGGTAAATCCTCGTACTCTAAGATTCTTGAGTCGCTGACTCGGCTCTTGGTTCACCGCTAGGCTGCGACCCTTTAATAATTGGGACACCGACACAGTTGCCCCATTCCATCCACGAACCGTCATAATTGCGGACATTTCCAAAGCCGAGAAGGAATTTCAGCACAAACCAAGTAAGACTTGACCGTTCACCAATGCGGCAATACGCAATCGTTGGACTGCGACGTTTGAGATGATTTTCTTTGCAGTACAGTTTCTCAAGTTCTTTGGCTGACTTGAATGTCCCGTCCTCGTTAACGGACAGTGGCCACGGTATATTTACTGCCCCTGGTATATGACCTCCGCGAAGAGCGCCTTCATTCGGGTAGTCAGGCATATGCAAACGTTCGCCAGAATATTCTTCAGGGCTACGAACATCAACAAGATTCTTACCAGCTTTCTGGTGCTTCAGTACTTCGTCCCTAAGAGCTCGAACAGAACTGTCTTGTTCGGGGGCAGAGTAAGTTGTCTTCGGATACGTCGTCCGGTCAGTTGACCAGGTGCGTCCCTCA
The DNA here is from genome assembly GCA_030616935.1 of Planctomycetaceae bacterium. Next base: position 1,622 of record JAUWWJ010000373.1, on the reverse strand, counting down.
AGCTGCCATTTTTTTCGACCACCGTTCATAACCTTGCATTTTGGGTGGCCGTACAGCTTAAATACCCAAAAAGCGTAACAGGCCCACCAGTTATTCTTATCGCCATAGAAAACAACCGTGGTGTCGTTACTGATGCCATTATTTCGACAGATTTCTTCAAATCCCTCTCGATCAACGTAGTCACGAACGATCTGGTCTTGAAGATCAACCTGCCAATCAATCTCTACAGCCCCCGGAACATGTCCCTGAGTATAAAGAGCCCGATCCTCATTCGATTCAACGATCCGGACAGTGGGATCGCCGTGGTGTTCAGCCACCCACTCAGTTGAGACGAGAACGTCGGGATCTGCATATTCAGCCATCGAAGCAACTCCTTCTATCTAACAAATTTTCGAAGTAAACTGATCGTAGTGGATGCTAAGAGGCCCTGCAACGACTGCCGCTAACTCCGCAAACTTGCGATGGTCGTCGCGTGGGGTGGGTAGTCACTCTTTACAACGGTAGTATCTCGTCGATCACCAAACGATGCGGTACGATGGTTCGGCGGAGAGAGAATGACGGTCACTTGCGTCATCAGTTCTCGGCTCGATCGAGGTATACGTACTCATAGGAGAATCGATGGGTCCCCAGTTCATTTTTCAGATTACTGATCTCACCAAAAAATTTGGTCAACGCGAACTGCTGAAAGAAATCAATGTAGCTTTTTATCCAGGCGCCAAGATTGGGTTGCTTGGGCGCAACGGTGCGGGCAAAAGTACGCTGATGAAAATCATGGCGGGCATTGATACAGAATATGAGGGTGAGGCGCGATTATCGGAAGGATTTAGTGTTGGGTATCTGGAGCAAGAGCCAGAACTTGATGCCGAGAAAACAGTATTTGAAAATGTGATGGATGGAGTAAAGCAGTCCCGAGCAGTCCTCCAGCGATACGAAGAGATTAATGCTAGCTTCGCTGAGCCCCTCACTGATGATCAGATGGAAAAGCTTCTTGCTGAACAAGCAACTGTTCAGGATGAAATTGATGCAAAGAATTTATGGGATCTCGACCGGCAGGTTGAAATTGCGATGGATGCCATGAATCTTCCGCCTGGGGATTGGAACGTCACAAACTTATCGGGTGGGGAGCGGAGACGAGTTGCTTTGTGTCGTCTTCTGCTCGAGAAACCTGACCTTCTATTGCTTGACGAACCAACGAATCATTTAGATGCTGAAAGTGTCTTGTGGCTTGAACAATACCTTGCTGAATACGCTGGTACAGTGGTTGCAGTTACCCACGATCGATATTTTCTTGACAACGTTGCGAAGTGGATTCTTGAGGTTGATCATGGCAGAGCTATTCCTTTCGAAGGGAATTATTCTTCATGGCTTGAGCAAAAGCAGGCAAGGATGGCACTTGAAGAAAAGCAAGCAAGTGCGCGTCAAAAAACACTTTCCAAAGAGCTTGAATGGATTCGGATGTCACCGAAGGCCCGTCAGGCCAAGAGTAAGGCGAGAGTGGCCTCTTTTGAGAAATTAGCTGCAGAGGAAGCAGCTACCCGAGATACCGACGTCGAAATTACCGTCCCGGCGAGTCGTCCTCTCGGCGATCAGGTCATTGACGCCGAAGGACTTTCAAAGGCGTT
>JAUWWJ010000344.1 GCA_030616935.1 Planctomycetaceae bacterium | reverse complement strand
TACATATTCGAGAACTGTGCAGCAGGATGATTTGATTTGTGGTATTACCACGAGGCTCGGGTCTCAAATTCCTGTACGGGAAATTCCTAGTTGTGTGGTTCGTATTTGGTTGCCCCCTGCAGAAAAGTGGGAGAATCGTAGTGGGCCTCACTTTGGTATTCGGGTGGGTGTTCGTACAACGAAGCTTGAGCAAAACAGAGGATTTTTTGCATCGGGTAGTTCCTCAGTTGTTGAGCCTTATTGGCCGGGGATGTGGATTCACTTTCGTAGCGAGACATCACGTGGTGTGGAAAGTGACTCAGCACTCATTAAGGTGCGTGGAGATCACCGTGGAATTGATTTTCCAGTAAAAAATATTTCGGCAGATCAGTTTGGTTGGTGGACGTTAGGAATGTCACTCTCACCGGATGGCCAAATTCATTACTTTGCCCGCCAAGGCGTTGACGACCTGTCTTCTCAAGACCACCTTACAAGCCAATTTCCGTATAGTTATCGTGCAGAACGACTGAACTCATTTTTCTTCAACTCGTGTAATCTAAATGACGGTACAACATGGTCCACACCATTTGTTATCGATGATCCATCTGTTTATGTTATGAATTCAACACGGGTCATGCAGTTAGTTCAGAGGCGAGAGGCATATGAGCTTCGGCGAAAACAAAAGCGGTCAGCGTACCGTACGCATCAGAGCAGATCTCGCTAAAAGCGTTTCTGGGCGGTTATGCAGATGGTAATGAAACTCGCTCTGTTCGAAGCCTAAGGGCATTTGTAACAACAGATACACTGCTCAAACTCATCGCAGCAGCTGCAACGATCGGGCTTATGTGCCAGCTTGAGCCGAACACAGGTACAAGAATGCCTGCGGCAAGTGGAATACTGAGTGCATTGTAGAAAAATGCAAGAAATAGATTTTGCTGGATATTCAACAAAACAAGCCGGCTTAATCGTATGGAATATGGAAGTGCCTGTAGGTCGCCTCGCATAAGAGTAACGTTCGCAGTCTCTATAGCCACATCGCTTCCGGTTCCCATGGCGACGCCGATCGTAGCAGCAGCAAGAGCCGGGGCATCATTTACCCCATCGCCAACCATTATGGTCTGGTCACCTTTGGAATGTCTTTCATTAATAAACCGATATTTCTCTTGCGGTGTAAGTGCAGCTTCGTAGTGCTCAATACCAACAGACCTTGCAATAACACCAGCGTTATCGGGGTGGTCTCCGGTCAGCATTGTGATTGTGAGTCCTAGTTGCTTCAGCTGCACAATCACAGATTGGGCAGATTGCTTTACTGGGTCCGTAACAGCGAGTAGACCGGCTATATGTGAATTGACTGCTATGCCTGCGATTGTTTTTCCACTTGCCCGTAAAGGATCAGCTACCCGTTTAAATTCATTTAGTTCACTTACGGGCACGTTGTGTTGTGCAAGAAAGGATTCGTTGCCAAGGGCAACGGTCTTGCCCGCTACGGTTCCTTGGACACCAGCTCCTGGCGTTGAGAGAAATGTGTCAGCATGGTGGAGTACCACGAGGTTTCGTTTGGCAGCTGCTTGGCAGATCGCTGTGGCAAGTGGATGTTCGCTACTAACTTCAATAGCAGTTGCCAACAGTAGAAGATCTTCTTCGGAATGTTTGCTGAATAATACGATGTCAGTAACCGTAGGCTGTCCTTCAGTGAGCGTACCTGTTTTATCAATCATAAGGCTCTTACTTTGGCCAAGTATTTCAAGAGATTCGGCATCTTTGAACAGGACGCCCTCGCTGGCAGCGCGACCAATACCGACAATAATTGACATGGGTGTCGCCAGACCGATGGCGCATGGGCATGCAATCACCAAAACTGAAACGCTTGAGACGATCGCATGCGCGAGCCGAGATTGAGGGCCCAGAAAAAACCATCCAATGAATGTAGCGAGCGCAATAGCTAGCACAATCGGTGTGAATTTGTTTGCCGCAGCATCAGCCATTCTCTGGATAGGAGCTTTGCTTCTTTGGGCTGAACCAACGAGGGTAATAATTCGGGACAGAAGTGTTTCAGAACCAGTTTTTTCTGCAAGGAAAACGAAGCTACCTCTGCCATTCTTTGTTCCCGCGATGACCTCGTCACCTTTTTTCTTTTCTACGGGTGCTGGCTCACCGGTTAACAACGATTCATCCACATGGCTTGTCCCGTCGAAGAGTGTGCCATCGACAGGAATAGTCTCACCTGGCCGAACACGCAGGTGGTCTCCCGGACGAACAGAGCTCAGGGGCACATCTTGTTCACCATTTTCGAGTACAACTCGCGCAGTCATTGGAGCAAGTGATACTAGTGACCGAAGTTCGGCTCCAGTCTTCGAACGTGCTTGGTTCTCCAGTGCTTGTCCGAGCTGCACAAGCACAATAATCATTGCAGCTGCGTCAAAAAAAGTATGGACGAGGCCGGTTTTCGGATTCTGAAATGAATCAGGAAAAGAGGTGGGTAGAAGTGTAGCTATCAGGCTAAATCCATAGGCAGCGCTGACGCCGACAGTAATTAGCGTAAACATGTTGAGATTGCCCGTGGCGAGGCTACGAATACCACGAGAAAAAATCGAACGACCACATGTCACGATGACAAGACTCGTGAGTATGAGTTGCAGTAGCTGGTTTATGTGTGGGTCGATCCAAGCCTCGACAGATAGCCCAAGCATTGGTGCCATTGCCAGAACCAGTATGGGAGCGGACAATATGATTCCGGGTAGAAATTCACGAAGGCCGATCAGTACACTTCCGTCAGCTGGTAACGCGTCTGTTGGGTTTGTTGTCTCAAGTGGCATTCCACACTGGGGGCACGAGCCTGGTGATGCAGAGAAGACTTCAGGACACATCGGGCAGAAGTAGCCATTACCCATGTCTAGCAACGAGGATGGCGTTTTTGCTGGATGTTTATTCTGGCAGCACGAGGATGGTGTGTGCATAGCAGCGGTCCAAAAAGTCTATTGATTTCTTGAGTTTCTCATTCACAGCAAGGAAAATAATAGAAAAATCAGTATTTGTTTACGGTTGTTTCAAGGGGGTGCCTCGAGCCCGCTTGAATGGATCAATAGTACTACCAGACGGACCCTGTGGTGGAGTTGTTTCTGGCGATGTAAAAGGAAGCATCTTGGGC
>JAUWWJ010000251.1 GCA_030616935.1 Planctomycetaceae bacterium | reverse complement strand
GTTCAAAGGGAACACTTTACGAGGGGGGGTTGCGTGTTCCGTCGATTGTCGAATGGCCGGCACGAATTAAGCCAAAAGTCTCACAGTTTCAGGCCGGTGCAGTCGATATATTCCCAACGATTCTCGAAGTTGTTGGGCTTCCAGAAGAAACCATGCTGCCGGTACATGACGGTATCAGTTTGTGTCAGCTCTTTGATGGTGAGTCGAATAATCGCAATAAGCCAATGGGTTTTCACTGGAATGGTGACGGTGCTTGGATTAATGGGCGATATAAGTTGGTTGTTTTAAACAACTTAAAAAATAAGAAAAAAGGTAATCAGCAAAAAGAGTCTCAGGAACTGTTTGATCTTGTAGCCGATCCTACTGAGTCAAAAAGTATTGCTCAGGAAAAGCCAGCCATCTTCCAGAAGTTGCTGCGCGAGTACGCACAGTTTTCTCAGTCAATTGATGAAAGCATACGTGGACGAGACTATCCCTCCGGAAAGCTTGAAAAGCCTGATCCAGAGCCAAAACGCTGGTCTACTGATGAAACAATCTACACTCCTTTTCTCAAAGTGTTCGAAGAAGAGCAAAAGCTTTTAGACAAACTTACCAAACCCGACAAAGCCGATTGATGTGGCCAGACTCAATTTGGCTTATTTCGCTACATTTCTGAATAAGCTTTCGGTACAAGAACGTACTTGTGAATTTTACTGACCGTTCCTTTGTACTTTTTTACTTTACTAAGCACTTTCCAGGCGGGATGTTCTCGGAACGATTTCCAAGCCTGAAGTCGTGATTCTTCGCTGGGGTACATCGTCAGATAGGTAAGGTTTGGGGTGTACGGACCAATGACGGCTTGCCCGATAAATACCGGAGTAATTCCGCAGTCAAGAAAGATTGGCACCTCACCGTTATTGAACATATCTACCTTAAGTTGCCCCAATTTTTCGTGAGCACTTTCGTATGTGCGTAGTTCATACACACGATTCTTGTTTGTGGTGACTCCTGGAGGAACTTTCACCTTAGGCCAACACTGCATCGCAACTAAAAGTTCACTCGATATCCGTTGGTAGCTTTTATCCCGATTGCCACGCGCAAAAAAGGCTGCTGCGTCACCTTGGTACTGCTGATCGGATTGAATGACTTCACGATCATGTGCCATTTCCGAGGGGCCTTCATGAGGAATGATCACAAATATGGTTTTTGCTCCAGTCTCATCATTCGGAGCATTTGTGAAAGCACCAACTGGTCCAATGCCATGGCGCTTGAGAGCCGGGATGAGGGCATGTGCTACATACTTGTCAACTGCATCTTCGTCGCTGTCCTCATCAAGGATATAGCTACGGACTTCGTAAAGTTCTGCTTTGATATTCAAGGATGGACTCAAAAGGCAGGTGCAACATGCAACACACAGTATGACAGTTCGAAAAAAGACAGTTTCCATAATCAGGTTCCCTAGTTTAATGAATACGTAAATTTAGTATGACGACGGCATTAGTATTCCAGAAGTCATGTGAATTGTTGGGGAGTTGAATTCGGAGATGTAGTCAAAAGGATCTGTGTTTATCCACGAGAAATACCTGCTTTGTGCGCTTTATAAGAGGCCCGGAACGGTCGATCGCTTCGACTCAATGAGATTTTTATATTCTGATAAGAGCGACTGTGCTATGGGTTGATAGCTTGGTTGTTCAAGAAGGTTTGAATCTTCGTATGGGTCGGTGCGGAGGTTAAAGAGTTTTATAGGCGTGAAGTGGGAGCGTTTCTGGTCACTTTGCATGATCAGTTTGTAGGGCATTTTGCGAACCATGACTTCACACTGCGAACCGGCTTGTTGAAGGAAGATATCTCTTTTCCGGAACGTTCCGTCTCCTGAAAACAAGGGTAGCAAGTTGTTTGAGTCCATCGCCTGATTAATTGGAATAGGTGTACCAACTAGGGCTGCAAGTGTTGCTAGAATGTCCTGATTGCTAGCAAGTTCTTCTGTAATACCAGGAGTAATTCGGCCAGGCCATACTGCAAAGAATGGAACCCGGTGACCTCCTTCCAGTGGAGAATTCTTGTTGCCTTTCCATCCGCCGTTTGATCGGTGCCCTTCTTTTTCTGCTGGCCGATCAGCGAGACCACCGTTATCAGAGGTGACAATCAGCAGAGTGTTGTCGTACTGACTAGTGGCTTTAAGAGCAGTGACAATTCGTTTCACTTGCATGTCAAGGTCGAGAAGCATGTCGAGGTGGTTGGTCGGTGTTTGCCCTCTTATTTTTTTTCCATCAAAAACATCAGGAGGGCAATGCGGTAGGTGAACCATTGGTGAGCAGTAGTACAGGAAAAAGGGTTTGTGGTCTGTTGCGGCATGCGTTATGAAGTCAACCGCTTTCTCTGAAAGACGCTGGCCTATTTCACGGGAGTCCCAGTGTGAATCACCCAATCCAGGTCCCTTGTCGCTCGTGTCCTTGGGGTGGACTGCAGTATCCTCGTTGAGAAAAATGATTTGCGAGTTATCGGCTATTGGGCTCCACACCTGATTTTCATAAAGCAAATAAATTGGACCCTGGATTCCGCATGGTGCGGTGAAGTCGTACTCGAAACCGCAATCTCTCGGCCCACCGGAGACGAACCGCGTCATATCAACTTTGTCAGTAAGATCACCATTTTTTGGTCCACGATAAAAAGATTTACTTCCAGGGACATAGAAGTCGCCACCTAAGTGCCATTTCCCAATAAATCCTGTTTGGTACCCTGCTTCACGAACAACAGTTCCGAGTGTGGCATGGCCGGGCTGGAACGCCGTCTCGCCAAAAGTGCTCCACACGCCCCATGGTGCATAGGAACGGTAGTTGTTGTTACCACTCATGACGGCGTATCGAGTAGGAGCGCAGAGGGCTGTAGCCGAATGGCCGTCAGTAAACCAAAGCGATTGAGACGCAAGGTCATCGAGCGCAGGAGTTTCAACGACAGGTGTTTCGTGTTGAATTGATCGAACATGAAAGCTTATATCACCAAGCCCGAGGTCATCTGCCATGATGACGACAATGTTGGGGTGACTGCCTAGTGCAACAAGTGAATGAGAGGAAAAGATGCTAACTGTGGCAATCAGGAGCAAACTTTTTAAACAATAAGGTGTATTCATTACTGCATTACCTTTTCTCCCCTGATCGTCATATTTTTGAGGTATAAGGGAAATGTCCAAGTGCTCATATTCAAACGCTTATCCGAACACTGTAGTTCACAATCAAGTGAAAACTGGATGGATCATATTTTGTCAGGTACAATAGACGGGATTAAGTTCTCTGTCCAACAACAGTGTGTAATTCTGATTTGAAAACTAAAAATTAGGAGACTCGTAATGATCCGTCGTTTGCATTTCATCACACTTGGTCTGTGCGTCGCGGCAGTGGCAGTTCCTGCCGTTGCTCAGTCGTGGAAAAATGCGGGTTCAAAAGCTGCCGGGTACTACTCGGAATACCATGGCCACAGTTCACATAGCCATCTTTACAGTGCCCAAAGCCATGTCTCGCATTACAGTAACTACCTTTCGACTGCCAAGACAGTGGATCCGTCTGTTGCTCGCATGGCCCATGACTCTATTGGAAACCATTTAGCTAAGACTCAGCAGCATCTTGGCCAAATGAAGAACCAAGCCACCGTGCACAAAAATGCTGACGCCGTGAAGGCTATTTCAGAGGTAGAGGGTCACGTGCAGAATGCACGGCTGCATCAAGCAGATTTGAATAAAATTACGATCCAAAAACCAATTGAATCAAAGGCTGCAAAGTCAACGGTTGAAAAGATGCAGGTGTCGATAGAAAAAGCAATCCAAGGTCATGGCAAACTGCTCGAAACTCTTGGGATTGAAAAACCAACTTCGAATAATAGTGAGAGTAAGTAGTGGGTGGTCTAGGCTGTTCATAACAGGCAGGATTGACGTCGCCTCAAAGCGAGTCTTCACTTCGAGGCGACGTTGTTACACAAGAATGAATGCCATGCCAATAAGAACAGTAGCTTATGAAATTACGAAT
>JAUWWJ010000270.1 GCA_030616935.1 Planctomycetaceae bacterium | reverse complement strand
ATCGTGGATGACTGTCCTTGTATGTGGGGATTTCAAAATTGTGTACTGTAGTCAATCATCATGATACTCAGATTTAAGTAGTGCCGTCTTGTCATTGTCTAAAATGAACACGGTAAATAGAACATTTTGACCTTTGTGAGGTGGAGAAAGAGTGAATTATTCAGATCTAGTCAATCAGCAATCAGGTTACGAGGATTTTCTCGCTTCGTGTGAGCATGCAAAGTCAGTGTCTCTTTTGGCAACTGTCGATGGTTTGCTGCAGTGGGACGAACAGACGATGCTACCAGCTGCTGCAGGTGGTTTCCGAGCCGACCAAGCAGCGACACTAGCTGCTCTTACTCATGCCCAGCGAACAAAGGAAGAGCAAGGAGAGAGGCTAGAAAAACTTGCGGACAGCTCGCTTGCGACAAATGGCCCCGAATTTGTTCAGGCAACGATTCGGCTGCTTCATGAAGATTTCCAGAAACAGTCTCGTGTTCCTGGAAGGCTTGTTGAAGAGATTGCTCGGACATCGATTGAAGCCCAACAGGAATGGGTGTGCGCGGTTGAAGCATCAGAATGGAAAAACATGGTCATCCATCTGGAAAAAATGTTTTCACTGAAACGAGAACTGGCGATGTGCCAAAGTCCAGAGTTGGACCCCTACGATGCCTTGATGGATGATTACGAACCAGGTGCTCGATGGAGGTCTGTTGATGCGACGTTTTCGAGGTTGCGGAAAGCCTTGGCTCCTCTTGTTCACGGCTGCTTTGAGTCAAGGAACGGGCCGCAAGACGCGGTCCTTCGGGGTGCATTTCCACTTCTCTCACAGCAGACATTTGTCCGCCAAATTATCGAAAAGATTGGTTTTCAATTTGATAGAGGACGTCTTGATACAACAGCTCACCCCTTCTGCTCAACGCTTGGTCCTAACGATTGTCGGCTCACGACCCGTTGGGATGAAGCGTTTCTACCCACAGCTCTTTACAGTGTCCTCCATGAGGCTGGGCATGGTCTCTATGAACAGGGGTTGCCAGTTGATTGGTTTGGTTTGCCGCCCGGCGAGGCAACTTCTCTTGGCATTCACGAATCACAATCACGGCTCTGGGAAAATCTTGTCGGTCGTTCACCTGAATTCTGGGAATGGTGCTATCCACTTGCTCAAAAAGCTTTCCCGAAATCATTCGATGATGTTACATCAGATGAATTGGCAGAAGCGGTGAGGAGTGTTGAGCCGAATTTTATTCGTGTTGAGGCGGATGAGGTAACGTATAACCTGCATGTAATGATGCGGTTTGATCTTGAACGAGAGATCATTCAAGGAAATCTTGCAGTTGTTGATCTTCCAGATGCTTGGAACGACCGCTTTGAAGCCGACTTTGGCAAGCGGCCGCCGACCGCCCGGGAGGGTGTGTTACAGGATATTCATTGGCCGGCCGGCTTAATCGGCTATTTCCCGACCTATACGCTAGGTAATATCTTTTCTGCACAGATAATGAATGCTGCTCATCAGGCGGGTGTCGGCCTTGCTGAACAAATTCGTGTAGGGGACTTTGCTCCACTTCTCCACTGGCTTCATCAATATATTCATGCTTTTGGTAGAACCCATAAGTCTGAAGCACTTGTAGAAAAGGTTTCCGGAGAGTCGGTGTCTGAGAAATATTTGGTGGAAAGTCTTTACCGACGTTATGGACCTATACACGGACTGTCAGCGGATCCGGTGGGAACCGTGGTCTAACGAGATGTAAGTTGAGGAAGGGTTCTTGATGCCCCGATGTTCAATCGGTGAAATAGTACGCGCTGTCCACGATCAAACGATCAGTCCAGAGCAGGTGCTTTCGGACTCGTACCAGCAATTTCAAAAGACGCATGGGTGGCTTAATGCGCTCGCACAACCTCAATACGAGGATGCACAAGAAGTATGTATTAACGTTGATCGACAAAGCTCTCTCTCAGGTGTTCCGGCTAGTATAAAAGAATGTTTCTCAGTTCAGGGACTTCAGACAACGCTTGGTATCCCTTCTAGGTGCGGTTTTGTTGATACTGAAGATGCGTCCATTGTGCAAAAACTCAAAGCACGCGGCGTTGTGGTTGTGGGAAAGTCGAATATTCCGCAAGCCATGTATTTGCATGAAACAACTAATCCAGTTTGGGGACAAACCAATCATCCGGAGACGAAGGCACGAGGTCCAGGTGGATCGAGCGGTGGCGATGCGGCGCTGGTTGCCGCTGGCGTGGTTTCATTAGGCGTGGGTAACGATTTGGCTGGTAGCGTTCGTCAGCCCGCGCACGCATGCGGTGTCCCCTCTTTTCTGCCTTCATCAGGTATATTGGGCAAAGGAGGAGCCTTCAATTCGATGCCAAACTTTGGCGTCATATCTTCTCGTACCGGATTCTTAGCCTCAAATGTTGCTGATCTCAAACTCGTTGCAGATTCTCTTGAACTGGTAATCAATCGAGAAGAACCATTTCGTGCGATGAAAATTGCAGTCTGGGAAGATGCTGGAATTATCGAACCCTCTCCAGCAATAAAAAGGGCAGTTCGTGAAGCTTCTCAGGCTCTGGTTCAAGCCGGGCACCATGTTGAATGTGTTCGGGATGAGGTTGCGCAAGAGGCCGCCTGGGTCATGTTCGGGCTTCTTTCCGCCGATGGTGGGCGTGATATTCAGAACCTCTTTGGTGACGATAAACCTATTCCTGGTATTGCAAAACTTTTGCGGATAGGGGGTTTGCCACGATGGGTTCGTCCGTTTCTTTCGGCCTTCATGAGGATCATTGGGAATCGAATTGATGCAGCTGCTTTGACGGCAACTGGACCACGTAGCCCGAAAGGATTCAAAAAATTGCTTGCGCACCGTGAACAGATTGTCACATATATGCAGAATACAGCCGAGGAATTTGATGCTATTATTTGTCCAGTATCTTCATTGCCCGCTTTGCAGCATGGAACTGCAGCGCGTCTTGTTGCAGCAGCATCACCGTGTCTGCTGGCTAATCTCGTAGACTTACCGGCAGGTGTTGTTCCGGTCACTCGAGTTCGTGGGGATGAGCAATCTGGACGTGCATTCAGCTTTGATCGTGTTCTTCGAACTGCTATTAAAAATGACATTGACAGTATTGGGCTGCCAGTGGGCGTTCAGGTTATTGGCTTGAAGGGTGACCCTGCAGAGCGGACGGTTCTTGATTTAATGGCCGCAATTGAGTCACGAGTGAGTTTCAGTCGGTGGGCTCACCAATAAGGTCGACGATTGTTTCAAGGAACGTGTCGTCTTGAAAACTACTTTTCGTAAGGTAGCGATTTGCCCCGGCATCAAGACCTCGCAATCGATCCTCTTCACGGTCTTTGTAGGACACAATAACGACAGGGACATGGCTACGTTGTGCATCAGTTTTAATAAGGGTGACTAAACCAATCCCGTCCATGCGAGGCATGTCGACATCACTCACAACAAGATCGTATGGTGTACTTCGAAAAGCATTCCATCCATCCATTCCATCTACTGCAACATCCACCTCGTACCCTCGGGACTGAAGTAGTTGCCGCTCGAGTTCTCGTACAGTGATTGAGTCATCAACAACTAATATCCGCTTTGCTTGACTGGCTTCCAGTTCTTCTCGGGCTGCATCAATTGGAGAAATCCCCCGGCCAGTGAGTAAGCTATCGATTGACCGAACAATGTCTTCAATGTCAACAATAAGAACGGGGTCTCCGTTTTCCAGGAGCGAGGCGCTGCTTATGTTTGGCACCTTCCCGAGTCGTGAATCAAGTGGACGAACTTCGAGATCACGCTCACCTAAAAACTCATTT
>JAUWWJ010000342.1 GCA_030616935.1 Planctomycetaceae bacterium | reverse complement strand
CAGACGGTTTTCCGTCAGTCCGTCAGTCACATACAACGCCCATAGCGCACGCAATCTTTTGGGTGGCTCTGATATTGTGTTGAACATGTCGTTAAGTTTCTGATGAACCACTTTACGATTGAGTTCTCCGCTTGCCTGCCGATGCTGCAGAAGTGTTCTTGCATGGCGGACATACCAATCATTCGAATGCAACTGGTACTCAACAAGTTCTATATCCGACATAGCAGAAAGATCTGGCGTCACCTTGTCCTTCACACCAGTCGGCATCACTCGATAGATACGCCCACTGTTGGGAAACTTTACTTCATTCCCACAAATATTCTGATCATGCCAATCTAGAACATAGACGCCGCCTTCGGGGCCAATCTCAACGCTGAACCCAACCCATGCCAAATCGTTCGTTGGTAGAAAATCATCACCATGATGACCAATAAAACTTGAACCCTTTGGCTCAAGCACATCCGTCAATACAGCATGCTCATGAATATTGCACATAAATAGACGGTCACGATATTCGGCAGGGAACACATCTGCCAAATAAAACCGAGCCCCCCCATGAGCAGACAAGTGCGTGTGATCTCGGATGGTTTTAATGTCGTCATAGATGTACGGATTAACGTGTGGGCGTGCTTGCTTGTGATACGTTCCACCTTGTACGACATGAAAAAGATGTGGAATAACACAACACGTTGCACACCCCTGCCCGTAATCATTGAAATCGAATCCCCACGGGTTTGACAATCCACGAGCAAAGATTTCAAAAACTTTTCGAGTTGGGTGATATCGCCAAATACCGGCATCAATAAATTGACGCTGTGCATCTGTGTCACCTGGCTTCCCAACATTGGAATGTGTAAATACGCCATGGCAACCGTACAGCCAACCATCAGGACCCCAAATGAAACTATTGAGGGTTTCATGCCGATCCTGAATACCCCATCCGTCGAGTAAGACTTGCGGCGGTCCATCGGGGACATCATCACCATCTTTATCTGGAATAAAAGAAAAATTTGGCGGCGATCCAACAAACACTCCACCGAATCCACAGGCAATCCCAGAGGTGAATGTCAGTTTGTCTGTAAATGTTTTCTTCTTATCAAAAATGCCATCGCCATCGGTATCTTCAAGTATCTGAATTCGACTCACCGGGTCGTCAGTATGTTTTTTACGAGTTTGATAATTAAAATTTTCCACAACCCATATCCGGCCACGATCATCAAAGCAGAAGGCAATCGGCTCAGCAATATCCGGCTCAGCAGCAAAAACAGAGACTTCAAACCCGTCTGGAATCGCCATTTTTGAAACCGCCTCTGCTGGCACTAAAAATGGAGCGTCGCTGTCCTTATGCTGTTTTTTGGGAAGTTGATTACGGCCGTCACCAGCATATGCGAGAGGAATTGAGGCTATTCCATGCACCATAAAGACAGCCAACGCAACAAGTGACATTGCATTTCTGCGATCATAAGAGAATCGTTGCATCGCTCGATTTATCATGGCAACTCCACTTGCTCGGTCGTCCTCAAATATTTCACAAGATCAATGACTTCTTGCGGCTTCATGGCATCCAATTGCCCATCCGGCATCATCGACTGTGGTGAAATCTTGCGGAAGTCAATATCGTCCTTAGCAATGACAACTCTCGGCTGCTCCGGTGTTCGCAAGACAATTTTCGTGTCGTCTTCTTCAGCCAATACACCATTTACAACACGACCATCAACTGTCAGCACCGACACGGTCCTATACGCATAGGGAACATCCAAACTGGGATACACGCTATTCAATAATATGTAATCAAGATTCGCACGATTTGCACCAGTGAGCTCAGGGCCTACGTTTCCACCTTCTCCATACAGCACATGGCAGGCGGCACACGTCTTCTGAAACACGGCCCTACCCCTTGAAGCATCTGCTGCTGCAATAGCTGCAGGACTACACAACTTTTTATATTTTTTTATGAGGTGTTCTCGTTCTGCACCAACAACCGGCAGTGCGCCGTACACCGTGGTAAACCTTTTTCCAAGAAGATTCTTTAGCGTCCGCGCCACCTGCACTGGAACCGCACTAGGCTGTATCTGATTCGACTTCAAAGCTTCCAGCAATGCTTCAGCGTAAACTTTCCTGGAGGCGAGTGTTTCGACAACTGCTCGCTTTTGCTGAGAATTTAACTCTGGATAACGTGAGATAAGTACGGCTGGCGCTTCGTCATTTCTGACCACTGCATAACCACGTATTGCACTCAGCGTCAGCGCTGGTTCATCGATGAGCACTTTGAGCAGTTGTGAAGCCTCTTGGTTCTGCTGCTCGAGCAACAGACTCAGTGTTGAGCAGCGTTGGGCGGCGGCTACGCTTGAATCTTGAACACACGCCAAAGCACTTGCAATCGCTTTCGTATCACCAAAGATTTGAGAGATCGCCAGAGCATATTGACGCACCGAAGCACTTGTGCTGCACGCAAGTGTATTACTTAGCGTCGACCAACCCTCGGGAGCACGAACGCTCCTGCGACCTTCGAGCCCAAGGAGCATGCCCTTCAGCAGAGCGGCCTGAACACTTGTGTCTACTGTCGACCCAACAGCAGTGACTACAAGCTGAAAAGAATCGACTTCGTCACTTCCAACCACGTCTTTACCAGCACAGTCGAAAGACAACAGGCTGAAAAGGACAAACACCGTTACGGCATATCGTAAATACGCTGGCATGGCTCATTCCTCAGTTGTGACACTGCATGCTGGCAAAGTAAATTCCGGCAATCGAACGATTTCACCACCTTTGAGTGCCGATTCATGAGCACAGATACCAACACTTGTCCAATTGGCACTCGTGAGAGCATTGGGCCACGGATCACGATCAGCGAGGATAGATGTCACGAATTCGTGAACAAGATGTGGATGCGAACCCCCATGACCACCACCTTGCAAGAATGAGAGATGATCTGCGTCGTGAATCTCCTGTGGAAGCGTAAACCTCCGTATCGACTCCGGAAGAAGGTGAGCATAGTCGGGAACTACAATTTTCTCGGGAATCTCTGGCTCTGGCTTTTTGGCTGTATGAATAACATGGGGCTCATTTTCAACTAATGTCCACTCAAAACTCTTTTTCGTTCCATAAACATCAAAACTCTCACGGTACTGTCTTGCAACGTCGT
>JAUWWJ010000322.1 GCA_030616935.1 Planctomycetaceae bacterium | reverse complement strand
TGAAGACTGGCCTTGGATGAACCCCCTTCCCCCTTTTTTTCTTTACGCTCTTTACGGGTGAGTTTCACGTTCAATTCGTATAGTTCGACACCGGAGCGTAAAAGGTCCTTACGATATTTGGAATAGCCCGCATGCACAATACCCACATCGTTGGAAGCCAGCGAGTTGGTTAGAATGCGCACTCTCACGCCCCGCTGAGCCAGTTGAGTTAAAAAGGCCGTCCCCGGCTTCCCGGGAACAAAATAAGGAGAAAAGATAATCAATTCCTCCTGGACACCTTCAAAGTGAGGGGTTAGCTTGGTGGCCAGGTGATATTCGGATTCATCGAAATCATGAAGAATCTTGTCCGGCTGATCATAAAGGACGACCGCCTTCCCCCAGTCAAAGCGCACGTTATTTTGCCTGATGGCATTGGCTAGGTTGGAATTCCGCAATGCTTGTAAATAGGCGGAATCGGACTGACTCACAACGAATTCTGTAAGTTCTTTCCGCATCTCCTTGATTTCTTCAGTCGTGGGTGGTTTGCCTATGAGCACAGATACTGGATAGGCCAGTTCGCTGTTCCAGTAAAGATCAAAGGCCGTCGAGACCTCTTGGGCCACCGGCCCGATGGCCATTACATCCAGGTCGGAAATGGCCAGTTCCGGGTCTGCGTCGAAATATTCGTTTCCCAGATTGCGTCCCCCCAGGATCGTGACCTGGTTGTCCACTGTAAACGACTTGTTGTGCATGCGGCGGGTCACCGAACCCATGCGGGTCACAAACTGGCTCATTCGGCCTCTCTTGCGACTGAACGGATTGAATATCCGTACCTCCACATTCGGGTGACCGTCCACCGCCGCCGCGCCGAGATCCCGGCCCTCAAGATCCATATCGTCCACCAGCAGACGCACCCGCACTCCCCGGTCGGCCGCTTTAAGCAGTTGATCGGTAAACAACCTGCTGACGAGATCGTCGTGATAAAGGTAATATTGAACATCGATGCTTCGTTCCGCAGCGTGGGCCAACAGGGCCCTCGCAACAAAAGCGTCCAGACCGTTCCCCAGAAGTAAACACCCGGATTGCCCTGCATGTGTTCGCATCTCATCTCGATGGGCTTTGCCGAAGCGGGTGTCTTCCGTATCTGTGAAGGCATAGGACTTAGGCCGTTCAAAATCCGTTGGCAAAGTGGCACAACCGCTAATCAGGAGAAGAATTGCAATGACCACAAATATGATGGAAATGCTTTGTCGATTCATTGTATTTTCCATCCTTTGTTTTATTTTTTTAGCTGTAATTATTTGCCCAATGCGCCAGTGTTAATAGATCATGAAACAAGGGCTTTTTTTCATATCGAGAGTAGGGAAAAATCTTTACGTTTCTGGCCGACACTTGTTATTGAGCCTCGAGGCCCACGGAATGGCATGAAAAGAAAACAAAGTCACTTGCTTCCTCCGCCAATCGGTAGCGAAAGGGTTAACCAACTGTTCCAGCCTTCCGGTCGGTTCTCTGCACCGAATTCCCAATACCCTTTGAGGTTCAGATAGGCCTGCCTCTCGCCCATCGTGAAGATGTATCCCACCTGCGGCCCTATGCCGTTGACGCGGGATTTGAAGTCGCCCAGTTTGGCGCCCGAGCCGCTGTCACCGGTGATCTGGTAAAAGAAATAACCGACCAGGCCGACATGCACCTGCTCAGACAAGAATTGCGAGGCACCCCAATCCAGGTGCGCGTCGATGCCGTTCTGGTAGTCGGTATCGGGGTTCTCGAAGTTGTAGGTGAGGCCTGCCACGGCCGAGAACTCACGGCCGGTGTTCGTGTTGAGGTAGGTGTAGCCGCCGCCAACATCCACCGACCAGTGATTAGTGCCTATATTGGCCAAGCGTCCAACCTCATAACTGCCTACGGGTACACCCAGCATTGTGTAGATCATGGTGTTGTGAACGCCATGATTCCAGCGCAGGGAAGCGGAGGGATAAAGATCCCCGAAGGCGGTGAGCGAATCGCTCTCGCTGCCGGACAGAACGCCCCCGCCCGGTCCCGTCAGAGTGGCGTTCACATCGACTTCCGCACGTCCGTAGATTCCAGCCATGCTGAGCGAGGCCTGACCGCCGAAGACAGGATCGGCGAAAACATAGGTTGGAATCGCGAGCAGTAAGTCGATGTCGACATCCAAACCCGCCGTGATCCTGCCGCCTGGCGCAAATTCCTTGCTCACACCAGCGTCCGAAGAAGCGTGATAGTAGACTAGGGGCACGGACCATCCGGGTTCGGCCGGCACCGCTGCAAGGCTGACGTATTGCCCAGGTAGCCAGAAGCTCACGCCGCCTTCATCGGCGTATGCCAATTGAGAAACAAACGGGCCAGTAATGATCAACAATGCCAGCGCCAATGGGATCATCAAAATCTTTGTGTTCATCCGTTTCTTGTTCATTTTATTCCTCCTTATTGTTTGCTATTAGTCATCTTCATCTAGGGATCTCAAAAGTCCCAAACAAATCTACCTTGTCTTGTTCAAATCAATTAAACGAAAAACTAATAATTATAAATGAAATACTGATTCTATATTTTTTCATTATTAACTTTTCACTTTCCATTTTTAAGCCGTATCCCAAATCAGCGAGGTGTAGGCGCGCTCCAGGAGTGGTCATGGGAACCTCCGAGGGCAGTTTCAGCCCGTAGTATTTGGCGTCATGACGGCCATTGCTCACCACGCCTGCCCGACAGTAATATAGCCGTACCATTCTTCAGGGCCGCGGGCGACGTCTATGCCTAACCACAACCCCAGATCACGCATCAAAGAGTAGCGGACACCCGCACCGCCGGCAAAGATGTCGTCCTTGAGGATTTTAAGACCCAAGATCTCACGGGAACTCACCGCTCCTGCTCCCGCAAAACCCACGATGGCCCACCGGGGCAAAATATTCCAGCGCCCCTCTACTTCAATCACGCCGACTCTTTTCCCCTGGTACCGCAAGGCCGGGATGCCGCGCATGCTCACATAAGGGTAGGCGTAAAACGGCGCCGAACCGTCCAAAGCCGATACCGCCACGCGCAGCCCCAGCACAAAGCGCGGGTGTAGCTGATAAAAAGACAACAGCTTGAGATTACTCCGCCAATAGTCGTAGTCGCCGCCCAAGGCGTCGTCATACCGCCAGATATCATACTGTAATAGCTGCCCGCTGTTGGGTGTAAAAACATTATCGCGTCCATCGTAAGTTGCCGATGCGGCAACGCCAACATTGCTTGCGAGGATGTCATCTGCTCCAATCTCGGTATCCTCACCAAGAGTGATATCGAATT
>JAUWWJ010000041.1 GCA_030616935.1 Planctomycetaceae bacterium | reverse complement strand
ACGCTCTGATTCGAGTGAAGAAGAAGTCACGGCTCCTGATGAAAACCAGACAAATCAACAGATGCAAACAGCAGACCTTAATAAGGACGTGGCTACTGGCAATCCTGTTTCTGAAAAAACTGCTACGAAATCACAGTCCAGCCTCAGACAGGTGATGCCCAAGGAACAGCAAGATAACCAAAAGAAGGACATGCAAAGGGGTGGCGGCACCAGGGCAACTGCTTCAAGTGCGGATGCCAAAGCTGCTCTATCACAACGTTCGGGAACCGCACGAGGAGAAACAGCACGTGCTCGTGGTGGTTCACCAGCGAGTGAGGCCGCAATTGAACGTGGACTTTTGTGGCTTGCACGGCATCAAGCAGCAAATGGCGCCTGGCTGTTTGAACATCCGCACTGCATCGACCCCTTTGGACGCCCTTCGCAACAGTGTCTGTGTCGAACCAAGGGGTATATAGAAGGCCATACCAAAGCAAGTACATCCATTGCTCTCCTGCCGTTCCTTGGAGCTGGAAATACACATTTAGATGGTCCCTACAAAGAAGTCGTTTATCGAGGTCTTGAGCAACTCAAGACAATACTCGACATCGAACTAAAAGAACTGCATCCCGACAATTCTAACTTTGTCTCCACTTTCTCTGGAGATCTTTATGGGTATGGGCTCACAACCCTTGTCATGGCGGAAGCCTTTGGCATGACTGGTGACCCCGACCTGGAACGTTACGTGAACGCATTGACTGTGTTTCTTGCACGGCACCAACACCCACTTGGTGGGTGGCGTTACGAACTCGGCCAGCCAGGAGATATCACGGTTACCGGATGGCAGGTAGTCGCACTCAAGAGTAGCCAAATCACCGGGGCGCCAGTTCATTCTGATATCTTTCGTCAAGCAGATAAATTTCTTGATAGCCTCACACCATCTGCCCCCCCGAGTCGTCCGGGGCGGACTCAAGTTGTTGCGAACAAGATCGGCGGTATGAGCCGTGATCCAACGCGTTATCATTACCTCGCTTCGTTTGCAAACTCTACAACTCGGGAACCAGGAGAATGTACGTCTGCGGTTGGCCTACTCTGCCGACTCTATACAGGGTGGAGTAGTAATGACCCAAGACTTCTTAAAGGGGTCAACCAACTCCTCAAATCAAACACACATCCTGCACTGCTACTCTATAGAAACTTTTACCTCGCGCAAATTTTGCTTCATATTGACCATCCTGCATGGGAGCAATGGAACCGGCGAAATCGTGATTATCTTGTGCGAATGCAGGTCACTGAAACAACGAGAATGAATCAGCGCAATCCCGCATTTGGTAGTCCTCCCTGTGAAATTGGCAGTTGGTACCTAACCAACCCCAATGGCACAACGAAAAATGCTATTCGTGACCGCCACCTTGCACCCGCCGGCAGACTCGCACACACGGCACTTGCCATTCTAACGCTTGAGGTCTATTACCGATTACTGCCGATTTACAAACCGGTAGCAATTGAATAACCATACCGAAAGCCAAAAACTTCATGCGATTACAAACATTTTTTTGGCTCGCTACAGCTCTAGCAGTCGCGTTCTCTGCGATTAATTGGTTAGGACTTGCCGGCTGGCTGGCTACGCTCGTCATATTCGGCAGCCTTGCCATGCACATCGCGGGAAATGCAATTGGTACCCGTATGCGAGAGGCAACGGATCGTGATCTTTCGCGCACTCGTCAACGAACATCTGTCATCAATGTTCCGGCTCCTTCCCCTTCTCATCTCGAACGGCACTCACGTACAGGTTGGCTTTTACCAATATCGGTGAGCATTGGCGGATTGATTGGAGGAGTATCAGGCGCAATCGCCTTGTCTCTCATGACATCCTCATCTTTTGCAGGAACACTTCTCGGAGGCCTCTCTTCAGCCGTGCTTGGTGGTATCTTCGGCTTTCTGATTGCCAGCTTTGTTGACATCTTGAGGACGTCTATACGTGAATCTCTTGATGCGGAACGCCGAAGTACAGAAGAGCAAAAATAGTGTCTAACAGGTCGTTTCCTGCTCAATTAGGCCGGCTTCAGAGCATTCCGTACGTCTCGCCGGGGAAGTCCATGAACGCCGTGGAAACTACATGAATACCGTGGTAAATTAAAAACCTACTTTTTGGAAAAATAACGAAGGAAGTCACCATTCATGTCAAAACCTCACCGAACAATCAAAAAAGCGAATCATGGTTCAAGGCCAGCGAACAGTAAAGCAAGAAAAGCAAAACGAAAGCACATCAAGACATAACAACCGAGGCCTATCCTCGATCGCAATACTGACCGTTGTTCTACACAACTAGTTTTTCCCACGACGACCATTTCTGGAGCAGCCTTCCGTGCCCCCTCGCGACTATATCATTCATCCGAACGAATATGACCTCAGTGCTGTCATTGCTGATATTGAGGAAATTCGCCGCTACAATCAGCAACGTTTTGAAATGGAGCAGTTAACGGCAATTGTTCACGAGGACAAGGATCGCGGGCTCTGTGTTGGATATAAAGACACGACAGCAGATGAATTCTGGGCACGGGGGCATTTTCCGAATGTTCCGTTGATGCCTGGAGTCATTATGTGCGAGGCAGCTGCACAACTCTCTAGCTACTTCTCTCAGAAACACCAATTACTTGAAGCGGAAATGATTGGCTTTGGTGGCTTGGAAGATGTCCGGTTTCGAGAGCCCGTGCGGCCAGGCGAACGGCTCGTTATTGCTGTGGAGCGGGTGCGTGTGCGGCCCAAAGCAATGATTGTTTGTCGGTTTCAGGGACTAGTCGATTCGAATATTGTTGTGGACGGTGTGATCAAAGGCGTTCCTCTACCGGTTGATTTCCTTGCCGCCAACCAGACCACATCAACGTCCTGACTCCCCGGGCTCTTTCCCACTCATTGCCATGCCGCGGCGCCATCCCAAAAAGCCACCAAAAGACCTCGATCTTTCAAGGAATCTGCGAATCCTAGCTGACTTGGAATCCCCTCTTGATCCGACAACACTCTTCTGTCGGTCGGGTCCTGTTGAATTGGAAGTTGGTACAGGAAAAGGGATGTTTTTAACTTCCGCTACTTCGGCAAACCCGGATCGAAATTTTTTAGGTATCGAGGTAAGTGCTGGCTACGCCAGAATGGCTGCCTCTCGATTAGCCTCACCAGATACATCGAATGGTGTTGTTATTCACGGCGATGCCATGCATCTGGTCCGACATTCCCTTCCCAACGCATCGTTAGCGGGGGTTCATGTTTATTTCCCGGACCCGTGGTGGAAAGCCCGGCATCGGAAGCGCAGAATCTTAAATCCAGAATTTCTGGAACATGCTGGTCGAATCATGCAATCTGGGTCACAGCTTCACATCTGGACTGATGTTGAAGAGTATTTCCATGAAGCTACGAGAACTGTTGATGACACTTCGCTATTCAGCCAACAGTCCGATGAATCTCCTGGCGGACCGGGAACCACATACCGAACTCATTTCGAGCGACGCACGCGACTTGCAGGCGCTCCCGTATGGAGAGCGATCTTTGAACGTAACGAAACACCACCTCAGAAAAATCGCCTTCCAGCAAAACGCCTCGGCTGATCAATTTTATTTGTAGAATGCACTACAAATTTTTCTAAGATCGCGGAAGACTTACTTACCGTCCGAGGACACTCGTTGCACGAGAAGGCGGTCAATCCGCCGGCCATCCATATCGACAACCTCGATTAATAACCCATTCCATCGAAAGGCATCGCCGACTGAGGGGATTTTTTCGAGTTCATCGAGGACGAGGCCGGAAACCGTCGAGTAATCCCGTGATCCACCAGGGTCAGGAAGTGCCATTCGGCCAAAAAGGTCATCCACCGCGAGACTACCGTCAACAAGCCATGACCCATCTTCTCTCTGAACAAATTCACTGTTTCGGTCATGATCGTGTTCATCTCGAATTTCCCCGACAAGCTCTTCCATGACATCTTCCAGAGTCACTAACCCCTCGGTGCCACCATATTCATCCAAGACTATTGCTAACTGATTTCGTTCCTTTTGAAAAAGTTCAAGCAGGCGATCAAGCGGCATGGTCTCAGGAACAAAAAGGGCTTTGTGCATCATCTTCCTCAACTCGATTGGCCACCCCATCCAATTCTGTCGAAGGACATCACGAATCGAAACATAACCAAGAATTTGGTCCAGAGAGCCTTCGTAAACAGGCAGCCTTGAGTAGCCTGCCATTGCAATAGCTCCCAAAACTTCATCGCCTGGCGTATCGATATCGATAGCATCAAGATCAATCCGAGGCCGCATGATATCCCGCACCGTTCGCTCGCCTAATCGAAGTGCTTCTGCCGCAACCGCCTGCTCAACCGCTTGAAGAACACCCTCGGCTCTACCCGCCTCCAAGAGATGTTCAATGTCATCGACAGAGACGCTTGGCTCATCTTGCTTGTGAGCTCGAAGCATAAACAAAACAGCTGATGTCGAAACTCCCATAAGCCATACAAGGGGACGTGTTACAGAAGCAAAGACCTGCATAACTGGAGCTGCGAAGCGGGCAACATCTTCAGCACGACGCAACGCCAACCGCTTTGGAACAAGTTCCCCAAAAAGCAACGTACAGAAAGAGAGTAACACTACAAATGTAGTCAAAGCGACTGACTCCGCGACGGGCCGAATTGCTGGCGGCCCATTTGCAGCTAACCAGATCGCTATATTACTTACTACCTGACTGCCACCATAAGCGGCAGCAAGAGTCCCAACTAGCGTGATGCCAATCTGAACAGTCGGCAAGAACTTATCTGGACTGCTCGCAAGATCAAGCGCTTTCCGTGCTGCTTTGTCACCATGTTCAGCAAGTCGCCGCAATCGTCCTTTTCGACTCGCGACAATCGCCATTTCGGCACCTGAGAAAAAACCGTTCGCCAGAATTAGAACGAAAACGATCAGTATTTGTTCGACCATCGTTGGGTTAGTTTCGCGATTCTGGGGTTAGTGGCGGTTGGCTTTGTGAGGTCACTTCGTCACGGCTTATTACTACTAAATCATCTCGATGTATCACTTCGTCACACGCCCAAACACCGAGAATCTCTAAAACCTTTTCAGTCTTAACGCCTCGTATTCGCTCAAGATCATCTGAACCATAGTTCACAAGCCCACGCGCAAAACAGTTGCCGTCAGTTGCTTCAAGTGTCACAACATCACCAACGACAAAATTTCCAGATACAGACAATACGCCAGCCGGTAATAGACTACTGCCTCGCTCCAGAACCGCCTGCCGTGCACCCGCATCGACAACAAGTTTACCCGAAACTGATGCAGACCATCCTAACCAACGTTTCTTCGCAGGCATCAGATCATTCTTGCCGAGAAAAAAAGTACCTACATCGTGCCCCTGCACAAATTCTTGAAGAATGGATTCCTGTCTGCCAGAGCCGATAAAGCAGTGAATCCCCACTTCATTTACTGTCTTCGCGGCCTTCAGCTTGTTGGCCATGCCGCCCTTGGAAATACCACCCGAACAATCATGCACCATCGCCTCAATCGTTGAATCTATTTCACGTACAGTCGATATCCGCCGTGACTCTGGATTCTTTGGGTCCTGATCAAATAGTCCCTCTACATCCGAGAGCAACACTAGAGCATCTGCACCCAGAAGGGTTGCAACTAATGCGGCTAACTGGTCGTTATCACCAAAAGTTGTCTGGAGTTCAGCAGTACTTACCGAATCATTCTCATTAATGATCGGAATTGCACCATATTTGAGGAGAGACCGAAGCGTATTTCGGATATTTAAATATCGGCTCCTGTCATGCATGTCATCCGCAACCAGAAGTAACTGCGCCACATGCCTGCCAAAACTTCTCAGCGATCGCTCATATGCCTCTGTCAAACAACTTTGGCCAACCGCAGCAACCGCCTGCAATTCAGGGAGCGCACACGGGCGAGTACTCAGGCCAAGGCGGCCCATTCCAGCTCCGACTGCTTCAGAGCTCACAACAACTATTTTTCTCCCACCTGCTAGAAGTTCATGGCATTGCTGCCCAATCTTTTCAACACGTTCAGTGTCGAGAAGTCCCTCCTCGGTCGTCAGGACACGCGAACCGATCTTCACCACCACAAGTTGCGTGGACTGCACAGCCTCCTGTCTTTGTGGATCGATCATAACTTGAAAAATGGGTGAACTGGTCAAAAAGTAACTGACTACACAAACACGAAAACCATTACTGTGGATTTTAAAAGGCTCTACGGCGATTGGCCACAGATCTCTTTCATATCAACCTTCCCTTGTCACGAATCATCAACTGGATGAAAGCGTTTAAATGGCACATCGCACCACTCATTCAAACGTCATTATGTACATTAATGAGAGATGCCTCACTTCGAGTAGTTGAATCGGAACCGAACCGAGATGTATCATTCCGGCTAGCCGCCACTCTCTCTATATAGGCCGCATCAATATCGCCTGTTACGTACTTACCATCAAAAACCGAACATTCGAAGGTTGCTATCTTTCGATTCCCAGCCCTTGAACACTCGACTAAGTCGTCCAAATCTTGATACACGAGCCAATCTGCATTAATGACTTCAGCGACTTCCTTATCCGTACGATTGAAAGCCACAAGTTCCTCGGAAGTCGGCATGTCTATTCCGTAAACATTTGGGAAACGCACCGCTGGAGCTGCAGAACAGAAATACACTTTCCGTGCACCTGCGTCACGCGCCATCCCAATGATTTGCGAACACGTAGTTCCTCGAACGATCGAGTCATCAACGAGGCAGACCACTTTGTCTCTGAACTCCAAGGACACCGGACTAAGTTTTTGCCTAACACTTTTTTTCCGAACGGCTTGCCCCGGCATGATGAAAGTACGCCCTATATAACGATTCTTAATAAAACCTTCCCGATAGGGCACTCCAAGGCTTTCCGCGAGTGACATTGCAGATGTCCGACCAGAATCCGGGATGGGCATAACGACGTCGATATCATGATCAGGACGTTTACGTCTTATTTTTTCTGCTAGCTTTACCCCCATGCGAAGCCTTGTTTTGTAAACCGACACTTCATCAACGATTGAGTCGGGCCTAGCGAGATACACATGCTCAAAAATACAAGGCGAGAGTATCGCATTGTCAGAGCATTGACGTACATGGCAGTTGTTTTCTGTATCGAAAAAGACTGCTTCGCCAGGAGCCACATCTCGTTCAATTGTGAAGCCTTGAGAAACCAGAGCCACTGACTCTGATGCAACCATAAAGTCCTGACCACCATCTTTATTTTTTTTCGAGCCGAAAATTAACGGTCTAATTCCAAAGGGATCCCGAAAACCAACTATGCCATAACCCGTGATCATTGCGACCACTGCATATGCTCCTCGACAACGATTATGGACACTACGAACAGCTTCAAACACACCCTCTGGCGTAAGCTTTTGCTGGCCGACCTTATGCAATTCATGCGCAAACACATTCAGAATTACTTCACTGTCACTTGATGTATTGATGTGCCTCAGGTCAGACCTGTATAGCTCTTCTTCTAATTCATCGGAATTCGTGAGATTGCCGTTATGAGCCAGCGCAATCCCATACGGCGAATTAACATAAAACGGTTGAGACTCAGCGGAGCTGTTGCAGCCAGCAGTTGGATATCGCACATGGCCAATACCCATAGGACCGACAAGCCGACGCATGTGGTCTTGGCGAAAAACATCGTAGACCATCCCATTGGATTTTCGCAACGACACTCTGTCTTCTGCACAGGTCATGATACCAGCGGCATCTTGCCCTCGATGCTGAAGCACTGTTAAGGCATCATAAAGATTTTGATTCACATCTTCATGAGCAACTATCCCAACAATACCGCACATGTGTTTCTCGCGCTGTGAACTAGATATTCCTCAACCGCAATCAATTGCACTACTATCGACTCTTCTTACAATTCAGGGCCATCGCGACAAATTCGACTCAGTCTTTAAGACGCTCCCGTATCTTACCAGCAATTTAAAAGACTGAAAAAACTTTGTGCGTAGTAGAACTTTTTCATTAAATGGTGAGGCTAGGAAATACCGTCAGACTCTTGCCGTAAACGACTTGTTCGCGTCGCATGGACAGGGTCACAACTCCGACTTTCCAGCCGGCTCCTCTTGAACGAAAAAACGTCCCTGCGGAAGGACCGGAATCACAGCATACATGCCTGAACTTTCCTACGTCCTGTTTAGAACATCGTCAAGAATAAAGGGCTGCGGAAATGGCTCATCGAGCTGCTCAAGCAACTCGCGGTAGGTGTCAATGATCTCGATGATGTCTTCCCGGGTCATTGCATCCTTGCGAAGTACATCCGAGTCATCAAGCACTTTGCGCCACGCTTTAAATGCTTCCTCAAATGCCTGCTTTGCTGGCTGCAAGCGGGCTTCCTCATAATCTTTCTCTGCTCGCCATGTCGCCTCACGAGCCTGTAAGGCTAACTCGGTGACACTCATCTCACAGGTTGCCCGCCAGTAATCAAAATTTACAATATCTCTGTATCTATTGATGATATCTGCAGTTTCAGTGGCCTCTACATACTCCTCAGCAAGACGCTTTGCTTTCACGCGAGTATCTGGAGCAGCATTTTGAGCAACTAGTCGCCAATTCACTTTCATTTTCCTCTGAGCGTCTGCTACCAACTGTTGCTGTTGCTCCGTGCGATCCAAGGGAGGGACCTGTAATGCCGCCCTTTGCTCCTCACTCAACGCGCTCTCTCGATCAGACTCCATTTCAGCGAATTTTCCCGGGAGTAGCTCCTCTAGTTGTTTTGCTAAGCGTTCTGCTCGGGCCAACTCGGCTTCTCGTAGCCCCAAGCGAATTGGCACATCCCAGCTTGTTGGAATCTGCCTCACAGCAAACCGTCGCATTTCCTCTGTCGCCAGCTCCCAACCGTCTTTTGCTTTATCATCAAAAACACCATCTGATTCCAATGCACGAGCATAATTGATTGCTGTCATCATTGGCTCAGAATGAAAGATTAATGGCGTCGTTTTTAGCGGCGCACCTGAGTCCACAAGTTTTTGCGCTGCAAGATACTTTTCACGACCAACTAACCAATTATCGCGTTCAATCAGCGTTCTACCGGGACGATCTTTTTCATGGAAATCATCGTCTGCCTTAAAAAGACGACGATACTGGACTTTCTCATCCGCACGACCGATTTTCTGCCCAATGAACCACCCCATTCGTCCAAGCAGACGCGGCTCACGCGTGT
>JAUWWJ010000310.1 GCA_030616935.1 Planctomycetaceae bacterium | reverse complement strand
ATTCACAGCTACGAAGTCAATATTATCGAACAACTGGGCGTTGCATACCGCCAGCAGACACTAAATCGATGGGACAATGGCAAGCGACGTATTATGCCGGCAGAACAATTTGCAGATGCGTGGCATGCATTGTCATTCCAAGTAGCGAATACGCTTTGGGATTGATGAAATAATTTCATGGTTTATTTACAGCCGGAATGAAAACAATAGCATCAGCAACAACATAGCCATCTGTTCCCGTGGTTCTCATTTCAATAACCCCCGATCCCTTGAAATCGTATGTGCCGAGTGACACGAACAGATTGTCAATTGGCGGTGTCACTTTTTGGTTGATATGTCGTATCTCCTTTCCATGAGCATGATAGAGAACGACAGGGACATTTGATGCACGGTTCACATTATCTGTATAGGCAAGCCGTACCTCATAGGACCCAGGCTTGAGCGTTGTAGAGAATCGTATTGAGCTTTGGCCTTTCATACTGTTGGCATCATGCCGATAGCCATGTTCGATATATGGACCGACGGCAGTAGATCTGATCCAGTTGCCTTGAATTTGAGCAGACTGATCGTCGATAACCGTTCCAATAATGTCGCTGGCTGAAAGACGCTGTTTCGAATCTCTTTTTTGCGTTGTGTGTTCAAGAACTTGTCCGTCTGAGATAAGACGTTTTGCAAGGGACGCATACGCTATGTCTTGAACTGCAATATCGCTTTGAATTGCGAGCGTCGCTGCAGTTGCAGCGCTTTGCCCAAGGATCATAAACACAGGTTCCATTCGCACTGAACCGTATGCGATGTGTGACGTGGACACTGCACAAGTAACAAGCAGATTTTGGCATTCTGCTCGTTGCGGAATGATTGCACCATAGTCGATAGGATAGGGGCCGCCGGGGTTGACTTGAATATCGCCCTCGTTGCGAACGTGCCCTCGTTCATCAACATAGCGCTGTACATTGTGAGAATCCATGTTGTATGAACCCATCCCGATGGATCGATTCGTCGGTATGATTCGACGAAGATGGCGTTCATTGACTACGAAGTCTCCAACCATACGCCGCGCTTCTCGAACATAAATCTGGTGCGGCCAATGGCCCGTATCACTAAATTCATCTTTTGATAGGCCCCATTGTCCATACCAGGATCGTACATCTTCAGGAACACGAGGATCATTTGCGAGAAAATAACAAAAACCTTGCTGGTATGTCCGATGCTCATCGAGAATTTCCTGTCGGCGCGCATACGGTGCATCGGGATACTCATAGTTCATGCCAATGTTATCCGTTGAAAAAGACCCATGGTTGTTGGTGTCAGTCTTCAGGTTGGGGAGCATGTCAAACTTCCCGTTGATGTGACGTGAGCCTGCAAGCAAATCCCTTAGTAGCAACTCGTATTGTTGAGGGTCATAGCCATTCGGTTTTGGGAATGGTACACGGTTTTCTTTTACTCGGGTCAGGCACATGCGATAGTTGTACGCCTGCACCCGGTGGTCTCCAGATCCTTCTGTGCCAGGGGCAGTATTCTGAATCCGTGGAAGCAAGCCGCTGGTTGGGTCACCCGGAACTTTATACGCACTCACATTATTTTTGAATTGGTGGGAGCGTGCATTGTGAGTCTGGACGCCGTTAAGAGATTCGTTGTATTGCTCGTTTCCTTCTCGACCTACGGTGTATGTTACCCCTGCCGCAGCCATAAGATCCCCCTCATAGGTTGCGTCAATAAACATTGTTCCGTGAAAGACCTTGTCTGACAGCATTGTGATGGACATGATTTTGCCGTGTTGCATGTGCAAGCCAGTTGAGGATCGGTCAAGCCATTCGTCTCGATACACTGGGATACTGTGTGTGCTGACAAATTCTTCAAATATCTTCTCTGCGACGTGTGGCTCAAAGACCCACATGGCCGGATCGCTCCCGTTGATTGTGTGTGTCCCCTGTGCACGGCTGCCGTAGTCATCACGTTTTTGCCAACGCCATGCATCTGGTTGGTCGTAGTGGCGGTAGATGTGCTGGTAAAACTCCAAAGCGATTCCCCCAATCACGGCTTTGTTGCCACTGTCAGTCCATCCCAAACCTCCTGAACTTAGGCCGCCAAGATGTTTATCTGGACCAACAACAACCACGTCGAGATTCATGCGTTTGGCTTGGACAGCCGCTGCAATTCCCGCACTGGTTGTGCCATAAATGACAAGGTCATAGGTCCTGGTATCAGATCCACTAAGTGGTTTTTGAAGAAGAACAAAACCCAATAGTGTGAATGTGGCTAAACGATAAAAGTCAGTCATGGAATTTTCCAATATTATTTGGAAGTAACAGCCACCCGATATTTCAATGCCGCGATGGCGCGAAAACAATTTGAAGATAAAATACCACCGTCCATATATAGGGAATTAAAAACATGAAAAGAACCCTTTTTATGACACTGAATTTAGTGACAGTCGTCTGCTTGATTTTTACGACATTCATGGTCGCGAAAGCCTCAGACTATGAGCCACTCCTTACCTTTCCTGACAACCAACCTCAGTTTGTCGATTCGACTGTAAATGATTCATTACGGGATCGAGACATTCCACTCCGTGTTTATTTTCTACAGAATTCTCAAGCAGCGCCAGTGATCTTGTTTAGTCATGGACTCGGTGGTTCTCGTGAAGGCAGTGGCTACCTTGGCAGGCATTGGGCTGCACGAGGCTATGTTGTGGTATTTCTTCAGCATCCCGGAAGTGACACATCTGTATGGAAGGACGAAGCTCCCTTAAATCGAATGAAGGCTTTACGCGAAGCTGCAAGTGCGAAAAACTTTCTATTGCGCGTGAAAGATATTCCCGCAGTTCTAGATCAGCTAGATAAATGGAACAAGATGGGAGATCATGCACTTGCTGGGAGGCTTGATCTTAGCAAGGTTGGTATGTCTGGCCATTCGTTCGGCGCGGTAACGACACAGGCTGTCAGCGGACAAACGACTCGATGGGGAAAGGAACTTTTCACCGACTCTAGAATATCCGCGGCTCTTATTATGAGCCCAAGTAGTCCAAAACTTGGCACACCTGAATCAGCGTTTGGAAAAGTTACTCTTCCTTGGATGCTCATGACTGGTACGAAAGATATTGCGGTTATTGGCAATGCGGACATGAAATCTCGTTTGGAAGTTTTTCCTGCATTGCCACCAGGCGGAAAATACGAGTTGGTGCTTTTTGGTGCCGAACATTCGGCTTTCACAGAACGAGCTTTGCCGGGTGATAATGAGCCACGAAACCCAGATCACCACCGTGTTATTTTGTCGCTTAGCACCGCTTTCTGGGATGTTTATCTCATGGGGAATACTTCGGCAAGGGAATGGCTCGATGGTGACGGCCCGAAATCTGTTCTAGACAAGCAGGACAAGTGGCAGAGAAAGTGATCTTGT
>JAUWWJ010000217.1 GCA_030616935.1 Planctomycetaceae bacterium | reverse complement strand
GGCCGGCCTTGCGTATTACGTTTACTCCGACTCGTTATTTGACTCTGTGAATTCGGCTTTCTTTATTGATGGCGGACACCTGACGTTGAGTGACATTGATCTTCGTATTCGTTCCCGAAATGGCATTCGGGGAGATGGTTATTTGTCAATTTTTGAATTGCCGAATGGAGGGAGGCTGACCTGTAGGAATACAGAGGTGGTAGCTACTACGTTGCCTGCTGAGGAGAAGTCCAGCGTTGTTGAGAGCAGGATTTTTCTTGCAAGGGTAAGTCCGTTTCGAGAGCCGAAAGATTCCTTGGATGACGATGTAGGTGAGGGACGGCCAGTAGCCTTGCAAGAAGTATCAGAGCAAAGAGTAGACGAACAAAGTGAAGCTATTATTGAGATGGAGAATTGCGTAGTCGATGGAGATCTCACGTGCTTTAATTGTGAGGCATCGGCGGCATTATCACTCTCCTGGATTGGTGGTACCGTAACATCTAGAAACAGATTTCTTACGGTAGACGCCAGTCCAGTAAGTTCTGGTGAGTCTGTTCAATTACAACTCCAACTCCTGGATGCAACATTTGTGTGTAAGAAAGGTTTTGCCCGTCTGGCAGATGCACCAGGTCAGAATGACGTTCCGCAGATGAGGGTGATAGCTGAACATTGTCGATTTGTAATTCCTGAGACATCGGTTCTTTTAGAACAGGTTGGTGTGGCTGAGCCCGAAGCCTACCAAGGAGCAATTCATTGGAGTGACCATCGAGGCAGGTATGAGGGTGGAAGAATTTTCAGGAAAATTGATGGTGCTGGTGACCTCATTGAAATCGACTATTCGTCAGCGGGTCAGCCAATGGAATACCAAGGGTTTTCAAGCATTCAGGGCTTTTTGCCTACGAATCAGCAAAACCTATTTGAGATTGAATCTCAATAAACAGAAATTGGTTCTTCGTGCGACCTGTTTCGATGTGAACCAGTTTTTTCTTGTAATATCGACATTTCAAAGCCATTATTTAAACGTTATGTAAACGTTTGGGTGTGTACTAAAAAATAAATTGTGACGGTAACAGCTGCTCGAGACTGTCGGTTGAGATGGACGAGAGCTTTTGTGTTCATCTCATGGTTTCTTTGGGAGAAAATAGAATATGAGAAAAGATCGATTGATTGTGGTGACTCTTGTTGGAGCCTTTCTAGTCTTTGCCAGCCCGGCTTTTGCGGTGAAACAGTTCTACGATGAATTCAAAGAAGTGTATGTAAACAACGGAAACCTTGATGCAAGCGCAGTTGCAAAGGCAAAATGCAACCTCTGTCATGAAGGAAAAAGCAAGAAGGATAAAAACGCCTACGGCGAACTCCTTGATAAATTGCTTGACCGGAAAAAAGATGCAAAAAATCCAGAAAAAATTCGTCAAGCACTAGCAGCCGTTGAGTCTGAAAAAAGTCCTTCAGGCAAGACATACGGAGAACTAATCAAAGAAGGCAAGCTTCCCTAAAAGTTTCTGCCTCTAGTTACAAGCGTCGTTGCTGGCCTCGAGGAGAATATCCTCGAGGCCAGTTGTGTGTTGGATGGCCGAAACAGCGTCATCTGAACCGAATATTCGAACCTGCTTCACGAGGTGGTCGAATTGTAACTGCGCAAGAGACTGAGTGACAGGTGACATCTCTACCAGTGAGCGCCAGTGACACTCGCTTTCATTTAGCTGGCCTCTGCAACA
Organism: Planctomycetaceae bacterium; assembly: GCA_030616935.1. The sequence goes on along the minus strand of JAUWWJ010000217.1, from coordinate 2,700 downwards.
TATTTGGAGATTGAATTCAATCTCCCTTTCTTTTGGCGGAGCATCGATGAGTATCTCATTTTGTTTAATGGTATTCCCAGTTTTTTTTGCTAAGCGTTTCACAAAACAATTGGATACACGAACAAGATTTTTATATGAAAGACCAGCAAGTGTGTTATGCAGCACGGTGTTCGTTTTCGCATCAAAAGTCGCAATTCGTTTAAAAAGTTTTCGCTGAGGACCAAAGAGCCCCTCCAGAATGGATTGGGCATCAGAGTTCTTAGTAGCATCGCTGATTTGTTGTACGAATGTATTCTCTGTTGATTGCACGAGTAAATTGGTGTCTAGATGGTCACGGCTTAGCCAAACTGTTCTTTGCAGCATAGCTGTTGCTGACCGAACAGCATGATGCCAATAAACCTCACTGAACATGACATAGCGAGCAAAAACCATAAGTTCTGCCGCAGTTCTTCCTTTTTCCGTGATTGCGAGTGATTCCCCGTTTGCATTGAGGCAGAGGCTGGCGAGGAGGCGATCTTGGTCGAAATGCCGGCCATATGGCACGCCGGCGTGTAGGCTGTCTCGCATTAGGTAATCCATTTTGTCGACATCTATTGGCCCGGAAAGGAGTGAGTGAATAATCTTTCCAGAAGTGTCGCCTGCTGTGCCAAGGATGAGTTGGGCAATTCGCTCTGGCCGTAGTCCCCAATCGGCAACAAGGAGCTCTGTAATTTCATCCGTCGAAATGAGTTGGGATGTCCGTTCCTCGTGCCGTGGCATATCGGGAAGGTCCATGTCTTCGATAGGGTGGCAGTACGGCCAATGTCCGATGTCGTGAAGTATCGCAGCTACTAAAAAGGCTGCTGCATCTTGCTCAGAAATCGTTTCACGAAAACGGTCGTCGCCATGCAGACTTGCTAGGAACGCCAAGGCAAGATGGTACACGCCAAGAGAATGCTCAAGTCTTGTATGTACGGCCCCTGGGTAGACAAGCGAAACGAGTCCTAGTTGACGCACCGTTGCCAACCGTCGAAGTGGTGAACTGTCTAATAACCTTCGAACCCGAGGAGTCAGAGGAACCGTTTTGTCCGGAGGAATTCGAACTCCGCCATCATTATAAATGATTTTTAGTTCAGGTAATTCAGCAAAGGGCATGAGTCTTCAATCTAATTGGTTCTCCTCTCGCCGTACCGTGTCCAGCAGTTAGAAGGGCGGCTGCAAGCCCGCTATATATCGTACCAAACCTATCAGGACTACATAGAGAGAATAGTGGCTCACCGCGACACCCCAGTCGAGGTCAAAGCTTACGACTGCAGTCAAGCCGCCAGCAAACAAGAATACTGGTGCTAAGAAAAGCCATTGCCATATCTCGGGATTCTCAATGCCAATCATTCCTCGCATGGCCCACAATGAGGCATAGGCAATGCTGCAAATCAGAACCCGTATAGTAAGCTGTCGGCCTCGATACGGTTCTAGTTCTTTGTCGCGCATCACGGTATATCCGATGTTTGTGCAAGGGATTGCAACAAGTACCGCCGTTACGGCTTGGAGGAGAATGGGGATATCTATTTGGCCAGGCTCTACCTCAAAAATTCTTCCCGAAACATACGCCGAGAGAAATAATAACACGACTGCGGTGAAAACTAGAGTTAGCGTAATTCCCGAAAATGACTCCTCTTTAAAAACAATTGGTGCTGTCGGCATCTGGCCTACGTCTGATGAGGCTGCGGCCTCTGTAGGATCATGAATGGTGACGTCACTCGAAGCCTTTGGGATTTTGATTGGGTTCTTACATTTCGGACATGGGCCGGTCTGGCCAGCGAACTTATCGCTAACGTTGAACCGTGCTTGGCATGTGGGGCAAACAACTGAAATTGCCATAAAGAAACTCTGTGGGGAAAAGTTAGGAAGACAGTGCAGGGGAAAGCGTGTGCTAGCGTCAGGGTCTATTTTTCAGATTGTATTTGAAAACATCAATATTTTTATTTTTACGGCACAGAAAGAGGGGTAAAGTAAAGAGGGTGTACTTTGTCGCAGTGTGTACGTAATCCGTCAATTGTCGTTATGGTAATTTCAAATGGTTGAATCTTCCACTATTACATTCCAGTGTTCGAGCTGTAGCTCTCGCATCACGGTTCCGGCTACGTTGGCAGGAAAAAGTGGTGTCTGTTCGAAATGTGGCGAGAAGGTTGTCGCTCCCAATTCCCAACCGCCGGGTCATGATAGTACTCCAGGTTCAGCAATTGTGAACGAAGTATCAGGCTCACACGGTTCTTCAGCAGATCTTCTGGGACCTCCCGTTGACGAACATTCGAATAGTCCTGGGAGCGTTGAGAGTCCAACTGCCCGGCTTATTGCGAGGCTTTGGCAGGAGCTTGAGCATGGTGGAGAGGTTGAGTTGCACATTGCAGGAAGTTCTCGACCAATTCTTCCGCAATTCTTTGAACGTGACTGGTCTCAAGGGACACACGCTTTATTTGCTCGTCAAGAACCAGATGGATCCATTACTCTTGAGGCAGTTGCCTGGGAATCGATTCAGCGAGTAGTCGTTCGGAAAGTCCAAGGTTTACCAGACGGAATGTTTCTCGATGAGGGGGAGAGTTAATTTCTCTTCCAACTATGTTTGTAGTGACATGTTCATGCCTCATCGTCATCAAGATCACCTTCGGTGATCATTGAAAATCCTTTGGCTGCGAGTGTTTCCAGCCCCATCTCTGTGTT
>JAUWWJ010000116.1 GCA_030616935.1 Planctomycetaceae bacterium | reverse complement strand
TCAAAACAGCCTTGCGGAAAATTCTTATTGAAATGTCACCCGGTGTTCGAATCACCGCGCATCAAAGTATTTTGTTCACAGATCTTGTAGAGAGTGACCGAGAACGCATTGCGACAATTCTTCATGAGCATGGAGTGAAAACATCAGAAGAGATTTCAACGCTCAGACGGTGGAGTATGGTGTGTGTGGCTTTGCCAACGTGTGGCCTTGCAGTGGCAGAAAGTGAACGGGTGCTGCCGGGATTGATTGATCTCCTTGAGCCAGAAGTCGCCAAACTTGGTTTAGACAAAGATGCTTTCACATTGAGAATGACCGGCTGTCCAAATGCCTGTGCACGACCTCATAACTCAGATATTGGTATCGTTGGCCGGACGCTCGGAAAGTACACAATATTCCTTGGTGGTCGATTGCTCGGTGATAGGTTGAATGAAAAGTATAAAGACGTCATTCCTTTTGATGACCTTCCCCGAGAGATCACAGCGGTCTTAGCGTGTTACCAGGCTGAGCGCGAGCAGAGTGAAACACTTGGCGACTTCTGCCATCGAAAAGGCCTTGATGGCGTTCGTGGTTGGGCTGACCAATGGCTTGCAGATGAATCCCTTGCCTAAAGTGAATGACTCGGAGTGCGACTTGCTGACTCCTACGCGGGCACGTCATCCCACATAGGACACCAAAGCGGGAGTCTCGGGAAGAGTTGTTCAGCAAGCTTCTGTGAGAGCTGTGTTGATGGCTCAAGACGTCCTGCTGTCGTTGCCTCAAGAGGGTCACATTGCCCCAAAAGAAGGCGTGTGAATTCATCGTCAGTCAGTTTGAGGTAGCTTCGGCCGACTCGGCCCGGTTGGACGGTGGCTTCACGTGGCCCGTCGTCCTTGGCAGCAGGAATAGTCACTGATCCTCGGAAAGTGTCACTGTCAAAACCGAGCTCAACCGTATCACGAATTCCTGCTTGGACAACTCGGCTGGCAAGTGTTGGAGCCATTGCCGTCAGGAGGCTTCGTGGGTCAAAGATACGGGCAACAATCATTCGGTCCTGCGGTGCGACACGAGATACGATTGCTGGTGATTGGTCATCACATGCCGGTCCACGAACCTCCTCATGGAGAGGATCGGTCGGGCTCGATTCATAAATCAGCTCTTGACGATCATTTTCAATGGCTTCTGCACAGACCCGTGCAAGAATTTCACGTTCAAGGCCTTGGTATTCAGGGTCAGCCATTACTTCGAGAACACGACCGCCTGTTTGAATGCAGTATCCAACAATTTTTGCAGTCGTTTCATGGAGGTCGTATCGGTCGTTTCCTTGGAGAGCGACGATAATAGAATCGAACGCTTTTCGGCTCACCAGCCATCGAGCATACGCTTCAGTGCAGGCGGTTGTCCCAACAAATCGAGCAGCGTTCTGCTCATAGATTCTCAAGATGGCTGGAAGTTCAACATGCCTCCACTGCCGCATCGTCACTTCAGGCCCTTGGCGTTCTGGTGCGGCGAGGAGACGAGAGAGAATGTCAGTTGGGCGACCAGGCGATGCACAGTCACGACCCAGAACACTCCAACCCAAATCATGAAACGATGATGCAATTCGTGTTCTTGAGAATGCGGCTACAACACCAAGTTCACGCATCCTGCGTTCGGCTGCTTGTACAAGTCGCTGCCCATGCCCGGCACCACGGCACTCGGGAAGAATAGCAACCCGATCAAGAGCAGCAGCTTTTACAGGTACAGCACCAATCATGACTGTGCGAGGAGCAATTTCAATGTGACCAACAATTCTTCCAGCAAGTCGTGCAACCAATCTGTTTGCCGAATCATGTTCTGGATGATCAACGGACGCATGGAACTCTGCCCGACTCGGTGGCGATGGTAAGCCTGAGAGAAGCTGAAGGATTTCAGTCTGATCACCAGCTTGTGCTGGTCCTACCTGACACTCTTCTTGCATCCAGGCTGGAGGAGTGAGGTCGACTGGCGGGTGTTCAGGAAGATGATGAATTGCTTCACGATTTTCATTCGAACGGCGGCTGAAGATCGTACCCGATGGTCGAATTTCAACGGCGCTAATTGCAGCAGACTGACTCCGACGACGAGATGATGCCGCCGTCTTTTTTTTCTTTGAAGCCACAACAGCGGTTGAACGGATGTCACAGTCTGTTTGTGCTGCTGAACGTTTTCGAACACGAGAAGTTTTTTTGACGGTGGTTGACCGACTGCTTCGTGTTGGCTGACTGCGATGAGATGGTTTGCGTAAAGAACCTGACCGCGATGATGAAGATGTGCGGGAAGATCGTGCCGGCAGCATATTGTCTCCTGTCCCTAGGAGGTAAAAATCCATTCCGTTACCCGACACGATATGTCGAAACTCAATCGATTTCCAGTAGGAGGAACTCACGAAGTTGATTTTCCGGGAAAAAACACCATGGAAAGTCGCGAGTTTGCAAGATTTTTTGTGCCCGAATGGCGGTTGCGAGTGGTCCAACACGGTCCAATAATTGCTGGCGTACAGGTTGCGTGTAATAGGCAAGACGGGCGTTCGTTGATCGAATTTCATGACAGCGTCGGCGCGCAAGAGTCGCTGTGGGCCGGGTATCAATCCACCGTCGTTTCTCTGTGATCAGGTCTCTGACGGCCTCCGGTTGGTCTGAGAATGGCTCAAGATGACATTCTGGATGGAATTCAAGGTCCCGGAGTGTTCGATGGACACCGGCAAGTTCCGCAAGCGGTTGCTGCTTGGAGAGGTCCGGGAATCGGGTTTCGAGAGGTAGACGGAGTGTTCCTGAAACCACTGCATGTCGAGGTGGTTCACACCCAGTGAGTGAGTGGACAATATCATCAGTGATTTCGTCGTACGCTGCACCACCGATCCCATGGACGAAGACATCGGCGACAAGAAGGCGGGCAATAAGTGTGGTCATGATGGCCCGTGGTCGTAGACGTAAGGCGTGTTCTTCCATTCGCGAGAGAGCATCAACCCATTTCGAGGGCGGCGTGTCGAGTGAAATGGGAAGCTCTACTCGTAACGTTTCCATGTCAGATAATATGAGGACACCTGGCGTATTCGTATTTGCAAAAACTCGTCGTCGCTGCAGGTCATCCTCTGACCAGATCCACCACGGTACTTCAAACCATGGACCTTCTGATGGATCAACTGTTTTTTCAACGAGATCAGGCATTGGGCGAGCTTGTCCTCGCTGGTGATGCCGCCTTCGGTACCGACCAAGAGCTGCGTTGTATGCACCGTGGAGCTCTCGACTTCTTGCAAGAAGCCACGACATGAAGACCATGACGGTTGGAAGCCGCATCAATTCACTGACGGGTATTTCAATTGTTTCAAGCCCATAACGTTCTTCGAGTTGGTGCCGGGCTTGCGCAATCGCGAGACCAATTCGATGATTCTCACTCATTCTTTCAACAGCAAGCGGCCACCATCGTCGCAGGATCGAATCAGGAACAAGTGGTGTAAGAAGATCAGAAGCTCGGCGACCGAACGATCGAAAACATTCTATGTCCTCAGCACCTCGTTCTTCCCATGCAACCGGAGGTCTATCGCGATCAAAGGGAACATATTCCAGTTGAGCAGAGTCAGGTGTTCCGACAGGCACTCCGACGCTTGTTGAACGACAGTAGTCCGTATCAACAATCAAATTGATGGCTGTGCCACCAAGACGTCGAGCATACGCATCAATCGCAAAATTCTTAAGCCAGACACCGGGGTGAAACAGGTCTGGCTGATGCCCTCCCATAATGATCGGTGCTGCTATCCATTCGGCTGTATTTGAAGGCCGGATGACATCTCTATAACTTGACGTGTATTCCGTGGCTACGGTTAAAACTTCCCGTCGCGTTGCTGCAACGAGTTCCCAGAGCTTGAGATCACCGACTTGGGTATCGAAGGCCGTTCGAAGCAACTTGTTGTTGTCAACGAGGTGGTCAATCGCAATTGCTGGATTGGTCGGATCCGGATTGATTGGAGGGTCAAACAGCCGTCCGCCGGAATCCGGCGGTGGGCGATGTTTGCGGCGATCAAAGCGAGGGTGATTACTCAAGCGTCGACTCTCTGGGCAGGGGAACCCACACCATACCCGACACTGCGATTGACGCCACTCCTAGCCTGTATCGAACGGATTGTTCGTTCAAGAATTTCACGATAATGGGCAATACGAGTCGCTCCATCATCAAGTGCACCACCAAAACTTCTGGTCAAATCGAGATAGACCAGAGGAACAGGTAGTTCGACAATTCTCAGTTTTTCTGCTGCCGCCAGTACCCAGACTTCAAGTGGCATCGCGTAGCCGGGCTCAGTGACCGGAAGTGACTGAAGGGCTTTTCGAGAATAGGCCTTAAAGCCACAAAAGGCATCAGTGAGTGACAGGCCAAGTTGGTCGTTGATTTCCGCCGTGATTTCCATATTGATACGTTTGCGACCCTCGGGCGCCTGACTATTGTCTGGAAGATCTTCCAGGTAACGACTTCCACTGACAATGTCAGCGTCAGGGGCTTGAGGATCTCCAATTGCAGCAATAAATGAAGGAATGAGTTGCGGCTGGTGTTGACCGTCACAGTCAATTGTCACCAGACCGTCCCAACACGAACCGTCTTCACGAGGTTGCAGTGCATATGCAAAGGCAGTGGCGAGAGCGGCACCATAGCCGAGGTTTGTTTCGTGGTGAATGACCGTGATGTCACCTCGTTGTGTTGCTCTTTCTTTGAGAATGCATGCTGTGTCATCAGTTGAACCATCATCCACAACCAAGATGTTGTCAGTATGCCTTCGTACTTGATCAAGGACTTCTTGAACATGCTTGTCTTCGTTGAACACCGGTAGTGCTGTGAGAAATTGGCTCATATGTTTTCTTCATTTCAATACAGATTCAGCAGGCCGAAGAGCAACGGATGGCTATTTATTCGGGAGCCAGCAAAGAGGGTCTTGTTCAACGGTACTCGCCCAGCAATGAAGACCGGGAAGAGCCGTACTTAATTTTTCAGCCATTCGTTCCATGGCGAACCGTTCACTGAGATGATGGCCAACAGCGATGACTGCCATATTGTGTGCCAACGCTTCAAGAGCATCGTGCAATTTGATCTCCCCGGTGACGAGTGTCTGGCATCCGGCGGCAGCAGCCACCGGTACAGATTCACCACCACTTCCACAGACAATACCAATACGGCCAGCGAAGAGGTTTGGGTCGCCGGCAACAGTGCACCCTGAACATCCTAAGGCGGATGTGAGTCGTTGCGTCACGGCGTCGATCGTATCGTGTGAAGATGCTGTACCCATGCGTCCAAACCCGACACTGGGATCTATCTCATCAGGCTCAAGAGGCGCTACGTCTTGAAGCGACAGGATTTCAGCGAGCATTGCATTGATTCCATGTGGAGCTGAGTCCCAGGCAGTATGGCCACTCCAGACCCCAATACCAGCGGTGACTAACTCCACGAGAGTTGCACCCGTAGGAGTTTCTTCAGTGATGCGATTGACCGGACGAAAAGGAAGTGGGTGATGGGTCACAACCAGATCGGCTTTTTGAGACACGGCCTCACGAGCGACATCGATGGTGAGTGTCAGGCAGGTCATGACCCGGTGTATGACAGGTTTTTTTGTGGCAACAAGCAAACCGACATTATCCCAGTCAGCAGCAAGCCTGAGAGGGGCAAGGTGTTCAAGCGAAGCAATGACATCAGCAGGTTTCGTCATACCTTCTATGATACACAGACCGAGTATCAGAAACAGGATCAGGGAATAGAGGTCTTGTTCTGATACCCTCGTATGACATTCTCACAAGAATCGGTTGTTCAGCGGTAGGATGTAGGCCAGCACGAAATCAGTCGTACGTTTGACCTGTGTGGTCCTACTCGTGAAGCATGCAGCGAC
>JAUWWJ010000220.1 GCA_030616935.1 Planctomycetaceae bacterium | reverse complement strand
CCCACGGAACGAGGCTCCGAAGGTATCGACGTTTTTCAGGAAGTGCACAGACGGCGTCAACGACCGCACGATCGCACAACTTGAAATCACCAGTATCGACAGGTACGGGATAGGGCATCAGCCTAGCGAAAAACCTGTAAAAAAGCTTCGCTGTTATTAGTTTAAAAGTGCTCTCCCCGTCACGTGATTTTCGACGTCCATATGCAACATCAACACCCGTTCGCCATTTTGTGATCATTTCAGGGATCACCTCTGGTGGATCTTGGAGATCAGCATCAATAATTACAACAGCATCTCCTTTTGCCATTTCGAGACCGGCAGACATGGCAGCTTGTTGGCCGAAGTTGCGGGAAAACTCAACGACATGAATGCGTGAGTCCCCAGATGTAAGTAGCTTTAGTTTCTCGAGGGTGCTGTCCTGACTTCCGTCATCGATGTAAAGAACTTCCAGTTCCATACCTAGCTGAGGTGCAATGCTGCAGATGCGGGCATGAGTTGCCTCAATGATCGCTTCTTCGTTGTAGCAAGGGATGACAATCGACAGGAGGCCAGGACACGGACGCTCTATTGATTGGATAGGTGCCGTTGGGTCATGCCTTTCCGTCTGATTCATTTCTTTAAGCTCCGAACCGACGCAGTACGTTTCACGACTTTTTGTTTGGCTTCTTTTATGTTGCCGACCAGAAGAAAGTCCTGGTTTTTGAACAAGGGTCGGGCCCGGCCTATGACTCCGGCTGTTTCCGGTAGAAAAGAGGATAATTCATGAAATTGATTTTCAGGGATTACAAGGACTGCATCCGGTCCGGTCGATAAAAAATCGGCAGCGTTTTGAGCTCGAGCGGAATCCGGGGCCCAACGCTGGACAATGCCTTTGGCGTAATACACAAGGTTCGGCGTGATTTGAGAATACGCCCCTATTCGGGCGTGTCCGCCGGCGTGTGCATGGGCTTCATCAATTAAGACTGGAAGCGTGTTGGCGCGACTAATCCATGCCGCAGTTGGACCGACTGCCAAAGAAGAATAAAGAAGTCCTAGGAAAACCATTGTGTTTACAGCGTAGGCCGGCTGTTGTCGTGAACGCCACACAAGCCAAAATGCACCCGCTAAGGGAATGAGTCCGATGATTGCGGCAGGTTCGCTACCAGTTAAACCGTAAAACGAGCCAACCAAAATCGTGACACTTGTTGCAATTCCTCCGAAAGCGATTCCGCCGACACCAATGCCCATCCATCGCGGATAAAGCCAGGCAGAGCGTTTTACGGCTTCCATGGCGAGTGCAGCAACAAGGAGAGCAGCAGCTGGATATGCCGGCATTATGTAGTTCGGGAGTTTTGTGGCCGCAAGTGAAAAGCCACCGATCCAGACACTCATCCAAAATAGAAGTAGGCTCAATGCAGGAGCCTGTGAGTTTTCAATTTGCGGGCTCTGCCCCTGTCTCCAGGTCTTCCAGAGTTGCCGCGTGGTTGCGAAGATAGCAAGTGGCAGGAAGCAACTCCAAGGATAAAAGCCGACGAGCATTGTGAGTGGATGGAACAACAGGCCGCCTGAATGCCGTTCCATAGGAGCTACGAATCGGCCAACGTTATGAACAAAGAAGAATCCTTTTGTCCACTCCCAATCAGTTTGAACTCCAACGCTTATGTACCATGGTGCCGCTACGAGTACGGCAGCAACAGTAACAATCAGAAGTTGAGTGTGTTGAATAGTACGGAGAGCGGCTGGAATACCGTTGGAAAGGAAGTGCCGAAGCGTTGAGAGCAACTGGTCTTTGAGCCGAACATCAGCAGGTTGCTCTTTGATATGAGACAGGCATTGGACAAGCCAAACCCAACCCATGACGACAACGAGTGGCCCGATATACCCGATCGGTCCTTTGCAGAGGACTCCCAGGCCGAGCAAACTACCTGCAAGAATGGCGTGCCACACGCTAACGGAGGAAGTACTGCTTGCCTGAAAAGGTTGCTTTGTGCTGTCGGCGTGATGGCGTCTGTCCGGGAGAAAAGGTTCAACCAGAAGGAGTGTCGCCCATGTCGACAGAGCAACAAGAATCGAGTCAGGGGTCGCGGCGTGAGATTCGATTGCGACTAGTAAACAGCCGAGGTAGGCAAGGGCTGCAACAATGCCCGTTGCCGTGCTGAAGCAGCGAGTGCCGAGCCGAAGAAGAGCAAGAGACGTTAACAGAGCTGCAAGTGCTGCAGGAAGACGGGCAGCAATTTCATTCATCCCAAAAACTGAAAAACATGCGGCCATACACCAATGCATTAGCACGGGTTTGTCGACGGCAAGTTCACCGTTGAATAGAGGAACCGTCCAGTTGCCTGTTTCAACCATGGTCTGAGCGATAGCAGCAAATCGTGGTTCATCTTCATCCCAAAAAGGCATCCCAATGAAACCTGAGGCGAGTACAACGATTGCCACAGCAGCAACAAACAGCTGGGAGTGGTGTGTCATATAAGAAATGAACCGATTCATGAACGTGGCTCCAGGCAGGATGGTGTTCTAGTCAGTACGGATGAGAACTTTGGGCGAGTGAACGGGTGTTTTCAGAGTGAGCCTTTGCAATGACCGCGAGGCCGGAATCAAAGGAACGGGGTTTTTCATTGAGAATTTCAAACCCAGGAGGAAGTAGCGGTAGGATTCCTGGCAGATCGTCTGATCGAACCACGAGTCGGGCGAAAGACGTGGCACGGAGATACCGAATACCTGCATGAATATCTGAAAGTTTCTCAACGGGTTCGCCTGTGTAAAAGACAAGACTAGGCCGGGGTGTTTTGACACTCGCCCAGACGCCTGTTCGTTGCTCTGGCGATAATTCGGCGATAAGATTTGCAGCGCCTTGATGGTGGGCGAGGCGGACTGCTGCAACTCCGCCGAGGAGGGCTAGGAATAAGACTGATGAACTTATGAGTGTACTGACGGCGAGCCCTCGCTTCCCGCGTGATTGCAAAATGAAGCACGCAGCAGCAGTCAGAACCGGCAGGCCCCCAAGAAGTCCAAGCCATTCGTTTCCGGGGGCAAACTGATGGGAAATTACTGGGAGTCCGCCAATGAAACAAATACCGACTATTGCAAGGCTCAGCCACCCGATATGCATGACCACTGACGCGGCTTTATCCGATGTCATGTTCCTGAAGACCACTTTTTCCCAACCGGTGTGTCCGCAGATCCAGTCAGCGACATAAAGAGCAGTAGCAATTGAAATAGCTGGGTATGCCGGCCAGATGTAACCGGGAAGTTTTGTTCCTGCGAGTGAAAAAGTACCAATCCAGACCAAGGCCCAACATCCGGCAAAAGTAATAGCGCGGTAGTGAGAGCTCGTTAGGCGTTTTGTTCGCCAAAGGAATAGTGCGTGGGCTGGAATGGCAAGTAGGATAATTGACCATGGAAACATCCCAATGGCGAGGACCATCGGATAATACAGGAACGAACCGGAGTGCCCTTCCATGGGGGCGGCAAACCTCCCTGCGTTATGAATTAGAAGGAAATCGGTAATCCACTGCCCGTTCGTTCGCAGGCCAACCAATAGATACCACGGCAGGGCGACAAGTGTGGCTACAGAAACAATAGTAAGTGGACGCAGGGAGACCGCTGTTGTGTAAAGCCAGGATCTGCCATCAATCGGAGTAGGTTTTTGTCGAAGGACTAAAGCGGTGAGAAGGAATGCAAGCATCGGGAGGACGATGCCAACGGGACCTTTCGCGAGAATGGCTAATCCGCAGGCGAGGCCGATGCCTAAGGCATGCCTCCGGGTGATTATTGTGAGTGCTCCCCGTTGATGAATGGCGTGAACATAAATGGCAGCAGCCAAAGTGGTGCAAAAAACAAGTGACGCATCAGGGGTTGCGGCTCGTCCACCGACACCTGTCCAAATGCACGTCGACATGACAAGTCCCGAGAGGAGTCCAACGAGTGGCCCAGCAAGAAGTCGTCCAGTCCACCATGTCAGGAGACACGTGCCAACAGTCAGGCAGGCTGACCCTATACGAACACCAAATTCATTGCGGCCAAAAAATGAAACCCCGACGATTTGTACCCAATTGACGAGTGGAGGCTTTTCAACACGAAGAGTTCCGTTGTAAGTAGGCACAACCCAGTTACCCGAATCCAGCATTGCCAGTGTGCAGGCAGCATTTTTTGGCTCGTCTTCATCCCAGAGCGGGGCCGTACCAAGCCCCGGCAAAAGAGCGGCAGTAGCTGAAATTACGATGATCAGGATTGCGATTGAGGGGCTTCTGAATATCACCAGCGTCGCCCAAAGAGGATGAAAGGAACGGAGCAGGAGGGTAGAAGCAGCAGCGATGCTGGTCAAGCCGTACAAAATGACGTTTTTTAGGTATATTAAGGCCGGTTG
>JAUWWJ010000205.1 GCA_030616935.1 Planctomycetaceae bacterium | reverse complement strand
TCTTTGCCTCCAAAATGCTGCACGCATTGATGCAGCTATTGGATTTGATGAAGACATACGACCAATTCTCGAGGAGAATTGCTGGCACTGCCACGGAGAAGATGAGCAAGAGTCAGGCCTTCGGCTCGACAAACGAGCAATGATGCTCAGGGGTGGAGACTATGGACTCCCAACACTTGTTCCAGGATATCCTGAGAAAAGCTATCTCATGGAAGTCGTCGAACACCGCGACCCAAACATGGCGATGCCACCTGACGAAGACAAACTTCCCCAACAGCAAATCGATTTGTTACGACAGTGGATTGCTGAAGGTGCTGAATGGCCTGGACAAATGAATGATGAGGTCGCCTTTACTGCAGATGAGATGCCCTGGTCGTTTCAGCCTGTCGTTCGTCCTTCCGTACCCGATGAGCACGAGCAGAATCCAGTCGATGCGTTCCTCCTGAGGAAACTCCGCAAGAAGTCTCTTCATTTTTCAAAGCCAGCGAGCCCAGCGACCCTGATTCGGCGCGCTTCAATCGTGCTTACCGGCCTTCCACCGACACCCGAGGCGGTCCATCATTTTGAAAAATCATGTGAAACAGATGCGGACAGTGCGTACATCAGTCTTGTAGAGCAACTTCTTGCGTCACCCCATTTTGGTGAACGATGGGCACAGCACTGGCTTGACGTGATCCGCTGGGCTGAGACGAACGGCTCCGAAAGCAACATGTATCGAAAAAATGCCTGGATCTATCGAGATTACGTCATCAGAGCATTTAACGAAGACAAACCCTACAACGAATTCCTTACTGAGCAAATCGCTGGTGATGTGGTCGGGCACGGCGATGCCACTGGTTACCTGGTTTCTGGACCGCATGTTCCCGTCGCAACCGTTGGACAGGAGCCATCTGCTCGCCGGCAAGCCAGAGCAGACCGTATGGACGAAATTCTTCAGACTGTTGGTGCCTCTGCGCTTGGTGTGACGATCGGCTGTGCACGCTGCCATAACCACAAATTTGATCCGATTACGATTCGGGACTATTACTCGCTTTCTGCGGTATTCCAAGATGTTGAATTTGGCAGCCGCTACCCAGAATTTGATGAACATCATCCCCGCCGGGAAATCGCACAGCGACTCTACAAAGAAATCGGCAAGCAGCGGTATCGGCTTCGAGATGCTGGTGCATGGCAAGAAGACTGGACTGGTTATGGTGAAATCCATTTCCCAAGCACAACGACAAATGCAGTTCGGATTACATTTCTCAGTCGATATGTTGGTCTTGATGAGCTTGAAATTTTCGGCCTTCACAACCTTGAAGAAAATGTCGCCAGTTCCGAAAGTGGTGCAACTGTAACCGCAGCACCCGGCATGGAAGTTCTTCGAAATGAACTCTGGAAAATCAATGACGGTGAATATGGGACTGAGCGGTGGGCTGCACGTGTGCCCGAGGGTGAAAAAGGAAACCCTTGGCTGGAATTTCGGTTCAAGAAGCCAACTGAAATTGATCGTATTCGTTTGAGCAATAATAGAGAAAATTTCTTTGATACTGACTACCTGACAGACTTAAAGCCATTTAACTTTCCAAAGTATCGTATTGAGATCCAGACTGCTGATGGTGAATGGCAACAGGTTGCCGACTCTCAAACCAACTCGCAACTCAACAAAACGTTCCCCTTTCGATCCGATGCATTGCAGAAGCTGCAACGCCTGATTGCTCAATTCAATACGGAAGGTCCTCGGCCAAGCTTTGTTGGAAGATTCAAAACACCCGGGCCAACACATGTCTTCCACCGTGGGAGTCCCGAAAACCCTCGAGATGAGGTTCCGCCAGCAGCTCCCCTTGTTCTTGTTGGTGACCTAAAGCTTGACAGCAACGCATCTGGCCAGGCACGAAGAAAAGCTTTTGCCGACTGGTTAACAGAGCCTACAAACCCGCTCCCATCGCGGGTCATGGTCAATCGCATGTGGCATCATGTTTTTGGACAAGGGATTGTCACAACCACCGGTGACTTTGGATTTGCTGGTGCCCAACCAACACACCCAGAACTCCTTGATTGGCTTGCTTCAGAGTTCGCTGAACCAGTGCTGGTGGTCAGCGATCGCCCAGCCAAGCCATGGTCCGTCAAGCATATTCTCCGGCTGCTTGTCTCCTCTCGTGCATTTACTCAAGAGAGCAAACCCAACGAAGAAGCTCTAACTCAAGATGGAACGAGCAGCCTTCTCTGGCGATTTCCTCCCAGACGTCTTGAGGCCGAGGTTATTCGGGACGCCATCCTTACTGCATCAGGCTCACTGAAACCAGAACTTGGTGGGCCGAGCTACCGCATTCATAATATCAAAAAGCGTTATGCACAGTGGGAGGTCCTAGACAACTACGGTGAAGACACCTGGCGGCGAATGATCTATCAGGAACGGATGCGTCGGGTCGACGACTGCATGTTCACGGCTTTTGATTTTCCTGACTGTGGCCAGGTACGGGCCAAGCGGCCGGTCTCAACAACACCACTTCAAGCACTCAATCTGATGAATAGCCCGTTTGTCATATCGCAGTCAGAACTGATTGCCAAACGCGCGATGGAAGATTCTGAACTTGATCTACCAGAGGCACTCGACCGGTGTTTCGAAGTCCTTCTTGCTCGGCACCCAACTGCTCAGGAAAGGGCCGCCGTGCAAAATATAACCTCTAAAGAAGATCTTTTTCTCGTCTGTCGAGCGATCCTCAACTCCAATGCTTTTACTTTTCTGGAGTAACCGAACATGAATGACGCAGAACATCTTTTGCCACAGGGCCGGCATCTTCTTGATCGCCGCACGTTTCTAAAGACCGCAGGGCTTTCTACTTCGAGCCTTGCGCTGCTTCAGATACTACGAGACGATGGGCTTTTAGCTGAAACTGTCCGTACTGCTGGAGGAAAGGTACCCATTCGTCCGCAGATCGACCCGAATGATCCGTATGCAGCTCGGCCACCTCACTTCCCAATGCCTGCAAAACAGGTTCTTGTTATCTACTGCCCCGGTGCTGTCAGCCATGTAGACACGTTCGACTACAAGCCACAACTTGAAAAGTTCCACGGACAGAAGCCGCCTGGAATTCCAGACGTCACCTTTGAAGGACCAACTGGAAACATAGCAAAGCCATTTTGGAAATTCCGGCCGCGCGGAGAGACCGGCAAGATGGTATCTGACCTTCTCCCTAACCTGGCCAAACAGACAGATGAACTGTGCTTCGTTCACTCCCTCCATATTGAGTCAAGCGCCCACCCTCAAGGTGAAAACTTCATGAACACCGGGTTCACAATGGAAGGCTTTCCATCTTTTGGCGCATGGACCACCTACGCACTCGGCACCGAGAACGAAAACCTTCCTGCATTTGTTGCAATTAATGATCCTCGCGGTCTGGCGCGCAGTGGAAAAAACAACTTTGGAAATGGTTTTCTGCCAGCAGCATTTCAGGGCACCGACTTCAGTGCCACAAGTCCTCCAAAAAATCTTGATCGTCCAGATCAACTCACCGGACAAGATGATGCGACAACTCGTGACATCATTCAACGGCTCAACGCCCACCATCTCGAACAGTATCCAGGAGATGCTGATCTCGCTGGAAGAATAGCAAGTTACGAACTTGCCGGTCGCATGCAAATGTCCATCCCTGACGTTATGGATCTCGCAGGAGAATCCGCAGCAACACTCGCATCGTATGGTGTTGAAGGCGGGAGTGAATTACGTGGCTCATACGCCCGCAATTGTATTCTAGCCCGACGGCTCCTCGAACAGGGCGTGCGCGTTGTCCAACTTTTTAATGGGAGCGACCCTTCTGGCGGGAATGGAATTACAAACTGGGACTCCCACCAGAACATCCTCAAGACTCATGCCATGCAGGCCGAAATTATGGATCAGCCAACAGCCGCGCTCTTGGCAGATATGCGAGAACGGGGAATGCTTGATCACACGCTTGTTGTCTGGGCAACAGAGTTTGGCCGGATGCCATTCCTGCAGGCAAATGGAACAGGACGAGACCATAACCCTGATGCATTCACATGCTTTCTTACTGGTGCGGGTGTGAAACGTGCTACCAGCTATGGCAGCAGCGATGAATTTGGCTTCAAAGCAGCGAACAACCCAACGTCGGTCTATGACTTTAACGCAACACTTCTGCATCTTATGGGGCTCGACCACGAACGCCTGACGTTTTATCACAACGGCCTCGAGAGACGGCTTACCAATGTGCATGGACATGTGATTGATGATCTCCTTGCCTAGTCTCGTTTCCAAAGGCCTGAGAGGCCATCAATTTTCGATTGTCACAGGGGGCTTTATTCGATGCGTTTCATCGCACTCTTTTTCATTTTTTCGACAACGACAGCATTATTTGCTGACACTTCAGAAAAACCGAATGTCATCATTTTCTTTATGGATGACATGGGGTATGGGGACTGCAGGGCGTACAACCCAGAGAGCAAAGTCTCGCTACCAAATATTGAGAATCTGTCTGCACACGGCATGCGATTCACAGATGCACACAGTCCATCCGCTGTGTGTGCCCC
>JAUWWJ010000128.1 GCA_030616935.1 Planctomycetaceae bacterium | reverse complement strand
GACTTTTTTATTTAAAAAGGCCACCAGCCAGCACGATTAAACTTCGAAGGAAGAACAATCTCTGAGTTTTTTCTCAGTATTGCCACAGACTGATAATTGATATTCCGAACACCATACAGCTCGACACCGTTACGACGCTGGGCAATTATTTCCGCTACATCTTCAGTTATTGTTTCGACTCCATCGAGATACAACTGGCCTCGATAAGGCAGGATTGCGATTGCTACATCCTTCTCTAACACTCGGATACCATTAAGAAAAAGCCATCCTTGATGCTTTGAAAGTGCTCTCGCTACAGCTGGGCTGATAGACCGAAGCCCCCCAAGGTGCAACCAGCCACGATGTGTCGCGAGAATTCCTGCAACTTCTGGAGTCACGGCAGTCAGTCCATTTAAGAATAACTTACCACGAGTCTCAGCTACGACCCGTGCCGTATCAGCATCAAGATTTTCCAGCGCGTTGAGATCAACGGCCTCTCCGTTCTGTACTGAGCATTCAACAATTTGTTGAACATCTTCTCGTGTGAGCTTTCTGTTTGCTGCATCCTGATCTGCAGCGAAACATTCGATCGCCATAAAAGCTGGCAAAGGAAGCAAGACGAAAAGAAGAATATTTTTTACAAAAAAGTTTGACAACTTATTCACAGAGCACTTCCTTTCTTCTGTTAAGAGTATTCGTCAAAGCGAGTGCTCTACAAGACAATAAAATTCTATTTTTTTCGAAAAAAACTTGACAGTGAGACTCAATCTCAGCAATGAACCGAGCCCTCTTTTTTCTCTGGCCTGAAATAATCTGACTGTTCTTTCATCACGCACAAGAAGGCGGACGATCCTGGGTCCAAACAGTTGGGGTGGCTGTCATCTTGACGCAGAGCGTTCCTCCTGAACACAAATCCATCCATTGCAAAAAAGGTCTCTGGAGAGGTTTTCCGTTCAGCAGAATCGACTGAACATAAAGACTCTCTGGCCCAGCTCCCTCAGCTTCAATCACAAACGCCTGGTCTGGCCCAAAGAGCGCCTCCACACGGTCAAAAACCGGGGATCCAATCAAGAAAACGTCTTGCCCTGCTACAGGAAAAAGCCCCAACGCACTCCAGACATACCAGGAACTCATCCCACCGGAATCGTCATTTCCCACGAGGCCGCCACGGGAATCTCCATAACACTGCAACATGCCCGCACGGATAACTTCACAAGCCCTGTCGTGCCGCCCTGCATAAATATAGGCATAGGGCGATTCCATATCAGGCTCATTATTAAACCCTTCAAAACGCCCAAGCAATTCACCTTCGGCCATCTCGGTGCGGCACGGGGACACCCCCGGGGCCGGAACCGGATCGGCCGCATAGCCAAAGAAGGCATCCAACAAGCTGACAAAAGCCGTATCACCACCGGCGATTGAAATTCGGCTGGCCATGTCATGCAACAGCCGAAAACTATAATTATATTTTGAGCCCTCGTAATACGTCGAGTCTCTTAATACACCAGTGTGGTCAAAAGCATTCTTCCACTGACTCGCATACTCAAGCATCTGTGCGGCTACAGCAGCATCGCCTATTTCAGTCGCAATCGCCGCTGTACAAAAACAGCCATACGCAAGGTCGAGAGTGTGCGTGAGAGGGTGAACTACACCGTCTTGAAAAAATGCTTCGCCGTACGCTCTGCCAAGATCCTTGGACATCATCGTAAGAGCACGCTCCCAATCAATTCCAGGTAGCCGCCGATGGAAAGCATCGGCTATGACAACATGACCAAGGGCGCTGGCTTGATGGGCGAAACGGTCATACCCCCGAGCCAGACGATACCCGATCGGAAAATTGCCCTCCATTTCCACCACGGTAAGCATGGCATTAACAATCGCAGCTCCTTCATCTGGAAATAACGAAAGCACAAGAGGAAGCTGTGTTTTATACATATCCCAAAGCGTGGAGAAATCAAAGAAAAATGGGCCGTCCCATGGCCAAAATGGCGACTCATCATGAGCTTCACTCGGCTTTATAAGACTGTGATAAAGAGCCGTATAGAACGTTCTCTGCTGAGCAAGCGTGCCTCCTTGAACATGAATTCGATCAAGCCTTTCTTCCCAACTCTTCTTTGCTGTACGTCTTGCAACAGAAAAATTTTGAGGGGCCGACAGCCGATTTTGATGTGCCTTTTTTCGACTCCGTAATGAAAAAGCAACGTTCAGTTCAACAACATGCTCCTCCTCAGTTGGCCGCTGAAAACACACACCAAATGGCACGTAGGTCGACTCACGTATATATTCATAGGACCTCTCCTTGTCGCCAGAAAGAACCTTTCCGTCCTCCCAAAGCAAAGCTGCAGCACTGGGCGCATCGAAACCAGAGGCCTCCACAGACATTCTGATTGGAAGGCCTTCCATGGTGACACATGCTTCCGCACCGAAGGGTTCCTCAAGACGATACTCCGCCCGCAGAGGAATTGTTCTTCCATCTTCAATTTCAATACCACCGTGAGAAAAGTCGACCGCTATCCCCGCACAACTCGATTTCGGAAACGTATATCGATGAATTGCTCCACGCGGGGTCGCTGTAATTTCAGCACGAATGCCATACGGCTTGAGAATACATGAATAGAAACCGGGGACAGCCTCTTCGTGAACAACCGAGAAGGGAATTCCCACCATTGCAAGGCCACCCCCTTCCTCAAGATAAGGTGAGACTCGACAATAGTTATAATATTTGCGAATGGCTCCAACACCGGACTGCTGGAAGTGGGTGAAGCCAGACACCTGCAATTCCTCTTTGAGCCGTGGCGGATACCCCTGAAGTGACTTGTCGTAACAACCGTAGCCAGTCGGATAGCCCCCGCTGTATGGCATGACTGAAACCATACCGAAAGGAAGGCATGCCCCAGGATGGGTATTCCCTATCTGCGGCTTTGGCCAGAACCACGATGCTGCAATTCCAGAACGCGGGGGAAGATCAACTGGTTCCGTGCCAATGAAGGGATCAACCAGTGTCACTCGCTCAGGAGCAACTGGTCGTCGATCTTTTAATTTATCTGCGTGATCTTCCATCGAGCGTTCCGCCGTTCGCTCCTTTTCCCCGTGAAACAGTACCGTCATGCTGCAGTTTTCACGGCAGTCTTCGCAAGAAGATTTTTCAAGATTGTTTCTCGATCGAAACGGCAGGCGTAGTCCCGAGCCTGTTGACTCAAATACGCCCGTGAATGATCCGGCATACGTGCTACTCTATCAAGGCATGCCACGAGGCCCGCAACATCTCCTGCCTTGTGGTAGAGGCAATGATCACCTGTTGCCTCCGGTATACCGCCAGTGCGCGTTGTTATCACAGGACCTATCCCACCTGACAACATGGCCTCAGCGACAGCAATACCAAATGTTTCTGTGAATTCGACGCGAGGTTTGCTGGGGAGAGAATATGCGTGACATCCTGACATTAATGCAAGCTTTTCGAGATCACCGATATCATTAAAAAAGAGGATCGATGGGTCCCTGTTTGCGATGGTGTGAAAGAACTCCTCATCGGGACCTGAACCGCAGACAACAAGCGGCATCCGACGATACAGATTGCTCGCACGGTATGCATGAATAAGGTCATCCACACCTTTGGCTTTGGTGAGCCGACTGAGAAACAAAACATATCCATCACGAACAAGACCTCGCTTGGACAGAATCGCCGCTTGCTCAGCCTCACTTATTGACGGTGACAAATATGCTGAGGTGTCAATTGCTGGATAACTAATACGAACTCGCTCAGAAAGTTGCTGCGCGAAGTTTGTACCAAGAGCTTCGTCCACCTTTGCACCAGAGGCAACAATCAGTTCACGGGTGAATCCACTGACTGCCACTGGCTGATCGTGATCCAGATAGTTTTGCATCACAAGAGCAGCTGCACCTGACTGCCCAGTAGCAAGTGCATTGGATACCACATTGGTAATATCAGATCCGACAGCCTCTCCAATTGTCACAGGTGCTGCGGCGATGCCACTTCGACCTGAAGACTCTACTGCCTGCATCACCATCTGGCCGTGCGGGACAAGATATAGATCCATAACAGCTGTTTTTCCAGGGAGCTGTGCAAGAAGATTAATAAGATGTCCAGAGATTGCAGCACCAAGTCGACCATCCAGCACTTTATAATCTCCAATGGGTGTCGGTCGGTCTACCGTAATGCCCGACGAGTACGCTTCAACGGAGCACTCTGGTTTGAGTGGCAGCCCAGATGACGCAAGGACGTCGAGCGGATAACTCACAATGTGAACATTCCGAATACCAAGAGTGCATGCTGCTTCCGCAAGATTCCGCGTCTCTGTTGAATGACCACAGATAATTGGATCCGCCCGTGACAAAATAATAAGATTATCAACGGGTAGACTCGATCCGAGGGCTGGTGCCCTTCGTTGTTGATCACAAAGACTCATCGGTGGCCTCACTTTCCTGCTGAACTCCTCGAGCGGCACGTACAGCAAGCAAAGGCAAATGCTGCGCCAAACAGAAGAAAGCAACGGCGACCAGTCATCGCATGGGGCAATTCTCGGTGAAAACGCGAGGCTCTTTTTACCTAAAGGGCCTCAGTCGCACACTTTCATGCAGGGCTGAGGATGTGACTGCCTTGAAACAAGGCAGTCGTTGCAAATCCGATGGTCGAAACCAGGCTCTCATTCACAGGGATTTAGCTTTGAGGCGGTTGTTTGCGGCTATCCATATTACTGGCGATGACGATACCGATTGCCTCTACCCAACTCGGCACATCACGAACACCGTCGAGTCCACTTTCGGAAAGCACATCTTCATTCCCATTATCGCGATGATCTGAAGGAGCCGTATCATCTTCTGTGCCAAGAAATTCTAGGCCTTCTTCATCGTCTTCACGCCTCGACCCGACACGAGAAAAAGTTTCCCGACGGCGACCTTCGCCACCACCTCCACGCCCGGATTCTCCTCTGCGGCCACCACTGCGGGCTGGTCTTCGTTGCCCACTTGAGTTGTCTGATGCAGGCCTTCGGGCTGGACGACCCTCACCACTGGCTTCTTGCGACTCGTCATCTGACGTTCGCCGTCGACGACGACGGCGACGACGAGGCTCTCCGTCTGATTCTTCATTCCCACACAGTTCGCGTTCAGTGAATGGCTTTTCGCCAGTCTGCTGATCACCCTGCACTTCGATTGATTCTTCGCCACTCTCTTCATGAGAGCGCTGGCCCTCATTCCCTACAGTTTCACCATCTCGTGTTCGCCGGCCACGGCCACGGCCACGGCGACGGCGGCGACGGCGTGGTGGACGATCATCGGTTCGCGTCCCCTCCTGATCGTCATCTCGACTGCTACCAGAGCGAGGACCTGCATCTGATTCAGCAGTTCGTTCTTCAGAATCAGTGTTCAGCCTTTGCCCGAATCCATCTTCTCTTAGACTTTGCGGACGAACATCCGAAGAAGTCTCAGCAGCCAATCCTTGCCGTTCGGTCCGCTCCCCATCAAGGTTCCGGCCGTAGCCAGGCAATTCTTCGTTATCATCAGCCCGAGCTTCTTCTTGGGTGCTGCGATCATTCCGCCGACCACGGCCACGGCCTCCACGTCGCCCTCGACGGCGACGTCTTGGCTCACCCGATTCATCGGTTGCTTGGTCACGAGCTTGGTCACGAGCTTGGTCACGAGCTTG
>JAUWWJ010000019.1 GCA_030616935.1 Planctomycetaceae bacterium | reverse complement strand
GATCATCATCAGGCCATCACATCCAGCACTTGTACGAGATTTGAGGACTGCAGGAAGTCGAAATCCAGTAGGAAGGCTTCCGCCAGCGGGTAGAGTGTAGCCAGCCGGTGTTGGAATACCAGCTGCGGCGAGCATCGCACATGTCTGCTGCTTGTCGCTTGCAGCGCGGATAAAAGGCACTGGGCAATTGACAAGCCTGTCTCCGAAACCTGCTTGCTCCACTGCGATGATGGTCTGGAATAGAATACTATGAGTTTCCGGTGCGATGAGAATGATCTGGTCAGCCTCAGAGGCCATTGCAAGAAGTGCCGAGTGGCTCTTTCCGGAAGCAATTTTCTCAACAGTAATATGTTCAGAAAAGTTTGGAACTTCAGTCGCAGGAAGGGTTGCGTCAACCATCACAGTGATATTCAGATCTGCATTTTTGTCAGCATCACATGCGAGTGTCTCAAGCATGAGGCGGCCTTCCCTCAGGAAGTCTTCACGAGGAGCCTTTTGCAGAATGTCACGAGCAGTTTCACTCTGCATTCCACCTGAGCAGCACCATTCATAAAGTAAGAGACGCATGCTGAAGTGCAGTTGAAAGAGAAATCAGAAGATTCCCAGCTGGTCGCGGGCATCGTCGGTCATGCGGTCTGGTGTCCACGGTGGTTCCATAACAATCCGAACCTCGACGTCAGCGACTTTTTCGTGCGTGTTGACAACACGTTTTGTGTCGGCAATCAATTGTGGTCCAGCAGGACAGGCTGGGCTTGTCATCGTCATGTCAATTGAGACAAGTTGTTTCGTTTCGTCGGGGGACTGACTGAAAGAAACGTCATAAATCAGTCCCAAGTCAACGATGTTTACGAATAATTCAGGGTCTTTCACCTGCTTTAATAATTCACGAACAAGATCCTCAGAGAGAGTCTGGGTTGTAAGGCTTTGAGTTTCAGTTGGCGCACCATCTGTCGTGCCACTTGGTGTCGTGCCACTTGGTGTCGTGCCACTTGGTGTCGTGCTTGTCTCTGCCTTTTGTGACGGAGCCACATGTGCAGCTGTTGCTGCTGGTGCGGTGGACGGCGCTGGATTTCCGTTCGGCCCCGATCCAGGCTCTCGAATTCGTACAGAAACACTCCCATTTTCAACCTTCACATCATGTGCAAGGGTGGGTCGAATTGCTGGCATCGAAAGAGCTGCACCAGTGCGGATGTCGAATTTTGCACCGTGTCTCGGGCATGCGATTGTGTAGTCCTGAAGTTCGCCGTCTACAAGCGGACCTCCGTCATGAGTGCAAACATCATCAATGGCGTAGAACGAACCACTTACATGGAAGAGGGCAATCATTTCACCATCAACTTCGACAAGTACTTTTCCCGGGTCTGAAATGTCAGCAACTTCGGCAACATGAATAAATTCTGGCATGAAAGAAAGGCTTTGGGTGAGCGTGATGGATGACGGTTTCTGCTGGGGTTACGATACTCGACGGATTCGGCTTCCTATAGCAGTTGCCAACGCCTCTCGAACAGAGGCTATTGTTATGCGGTCGAAGACCTGCTGGAAGAATCCTGCAACAACGAGTCTCGCGGCTTCGTCTGCCGACAATCCCCTCGCTTGTGCATAAAAGATTTGCTCTTCATCAACGCGACCACTCGTTGCGCCATGGGTGCAGCGAACATCATCAGCCTCAATTTCAAGACCCGGAATTGAGTCGGACCGTGCCGCTTCAGAAAGCATCAGGTTGTCGTTGCGTTGGTAGCCGTCTGTTTTTTGAGCTGCCTTATCAACCTTGATCATTCCCCGCCACACAAGACGGCTGCGGTCTTGCAGTGCCCCTTTATAAAGGAGGTCGCTGCGGCAGGATGGGGCCTCGTGATGCTGCAGCGTGTTGTAGACAAGTTGTTGCTTGCCTTCAGTAAACATGACACCGTTGACTTGAGCCTCTGCATTCTTACCGACCATCGCTACATCTTGAGCAACTTGAGACAATCGGCTGCCAAGTGCTGCCAGCGTCCATTGCAATTTGGCATGTTCATGAATAACTGCTTTTTGACGAGCAACGTGCCACACTCCGCGGTCCCAGTTTTGAACGTTCACCATTCGAAGGAGGGCATTTTTTCCGACGACTATCTCGGTGCCGCCGCAGTGGAAACCTGTTCCCGATCCAGTGGTTCCACACGTAGCGGTTTCTGTAAGAACGGTAGCTTCAGCGCCTTCTCCGAGAACAACAAGTACATGCGATGTGTCGACACCACCGTCATCAATGGCAGCAAGGCAATGAATTGGTTCCGCAATGCACACGCCAGGCGGAACATAAAGAATCATACTCCCTCGGTGAAACGCACCGTGTAGAGCAGCGAAATAGTCTTCCTTTGAATCAATAATCTGAAGCCAGTGGTTCTTCAGCACATCACCGCTTATGGCAAGTACATTCTCGGGAGTACCGAAGAGAACTCCCTGTTCAGCGAGTGCCGGATCAATTTCATTCTGAACAACGTGGCCGTTTATTGTCTTGAAATGACCCGCGTAGTCAGGCCGTCCCATTGTCTGGACGTCATGAGATTGATCATTGGAGGATGGGAATCGTGCAGAAAGAAGCCCCGGAGGAGGTTCAGAAGATGAAGCCGGTCTCAGGCCCCACATGTCCGGCTTAAACATGCGAAGGTCTGTTCGCATCCAGTGTTCTTGCCGACGATTTGGTAAAGCAAGCTTCTCGAGTTGATCCATGCAGGAACGTCGCTGTTG
This sequence comes from Planctomycetaceae bacterium, assembly GCA_030616935.1. The sequence goes on along the minus strand of JAUWWJ010000019.1, from coordinate 8,918 downwards.
GTCTGCCCAGTCGGGCAGAGGACTTTCAGCGAGGAGTTGGTGGAACGCGTCGCGATTGAATAGTGCGGCAGGGGCTGTTGTCGTCGTCATGAAGCAAGAATCAGTGAAGTCAGAGGAGAGGAATAGGTTAGCCGACGGAGCCTTCCATCTGCAATTCGATCAGACGGTTCATCTCGACGGCATATTCCATCGGGAGTTCTTTGACAAGTGGTTCAATGAAGCCGCCTACGATCATAGTGCTCGCTTCAGCCTCGGAGAGCCCACGGCTTTTGAGGTAGAATAACTGTTCTTCTCCAATTTTTGAAACACTTGCTTCGTGACCAATCGAGACGTCCTGTTCCTCGATTTCAATATATGGATATGTGTCACTTCGGCTTATGTCATCAAGAATGAGAGCATCGCAAACGACACTCGATCGACTTTTCTTTGCACCAGGCTCAACGCGAACAAGTCCGCGATAGCTCGAACGACCACCGTTTTTTGAAATGCTCTTGGAGACAATCCGTCCGGAAGTATTTGGTGCAGCGTGAACAAGTTTTGCGCCCGCGTCTTGGTGTTGGCCGGCGGTCGCAAATGCAATGGAAAGAATCTCGCCACGAGCCCCAGGCTCCATCATGTAAACAGCCGGGTATTTCATAGTGAGCTGGCTTCCGAGATTGCCGTCAATCCACTCCATCATGGCACCCTCATAGGCAAGAGCACGTTTTGTTACCAAATTGTAGATGTTGTTCGCCCAGTTCTGAATCGTTGTGTAACGGCAACGGCCATGTTTCTTCGCAACAATTTCGACAACTGCGGAGTGAAGGCTCTCGGTTGAGTACATCGGAGCGGTGCACCCCTCGACGTAGTGCACGTGAGCGCCCTCATCAACGATAATTAATGTTCGCTCAAATTGCCCCATGCTCTCAGCATTGATACGGAAGTATGCCTGAAGGGGAAACTCGATAGAGACACCTTTGGGGACATATATGAAAGAACCGCCTGACCAGACAGCCGAGTTGAGGGCCGCAAATTTGTTGTCAGTTGGGGGGATGATTGTCCCGAAGTACTCCCGGAGGAGATCTGGATGCTCTCGCACCGCGGTGTCAGTGTCGGTAAAGATGACACCTTTTTTTGCAAGATCTTCTTGAAGCGATCCGTAAACAACCTCGCTCTCAAACTGAGCTTTTACACCAGAAAGGAATTTCCTTTCTGCTTCTGGAATTCCAAGGCGATCAAAGGTCTTTTTGATTTCCTCTGGCACTTCCTCCCAAGTTTTACCTTGCTGCTCAGCAGGCTTGAGGTAGTAAAAAATATCTTGAAAATCGATGCCGACATTGCCGCCCCAGTTTGGCATTGGCTTCGAGTTGAAAATGTCGAGTGATTTCAGCCGGAAATCTCGCATCCAAGCCGGCTCGTTTTTCATTTCAGAAATCTGAGAAACAATATCCCGGTCGAGTCCTCGACGCGCTTTAAAAACGGTAGGAGTGTCCGTACGGAAATCGTACTTATTAATCTCCCCAAGTGCGAGCGTCGAAGATTCCTCACTGTCGATAGACATCGTATGATTTCCTTTTCAGGGTGTCGGGTGCGTCAGGATGTTGTGGCTTCAAGTCGACGTTCTGCTTCCATGGCCTCTTCAGCGGCAGCTGCTTCAGGGTAAGCCTTTCTTATTCGATCATAGCCCTGTTTGTGAAGTTCGGCTGCTAGTTCTGGGCCTCCTGATTCAACAATACGTCCACCTAGCATGACATGGGTTTGTAAGGGGATGTTGTGTTCTAAAAGCTGTTCATGATGTGTGATAATCAGGATACCCATTTCTGCTCCACCGATTCTGGCGATACTTTCACTTGCAAGCCGCACCGCATCGGCGTCGAGACCACTGTCAGTCTCGTCCAAGATGGCGAACCGGGGTCGAAGCATTGCCAACTGCAAGATCTCTGCCCGCTTCATTTCTCCACCAGAAAAACCATCATTGACGTACCGGCGAGCAAAGTCAGAGTCCATGGACAGTTCTTGCATCTTGCTTTTAAGTTCGCTGCGAAAATCTCGCATTGGCATAAGTTCCTGACCTTCTTTTCGGTCAGGATTACGAACGTTCGTTACAGAATGACGAAGAAAATCTGCGAGCCGGACGCCTGGGATTGCCATAGGTCGTTGAAATGCCAGAAAAACGCCGGCTCGTGCTCGTACGTCAGGTTCCATGGCGAGTATGTCATGTCGTGTGCCATCGCTATCAATCAACTCGACGGATCCTTCTGTCACCTCATAAGAAGGGTGTCCCATAATGGCATAGCCAAGCGTGCTTTTTCCTGATCCGTTTGGTCCCATAAGGGCATGCACTTCGCCCCTGCCAATTGTCAAATCAACTCCTTTGAGGATTTCTTGACCATCAACAGCAACATGAACATTTTTAATTTCTAGCCGTTCGCTCATTCCATTCACCAGACTTTTCTATTTCGAATTTCCGTAACAAAGAACTACGACTTAACCTTTTGATGGCCGTAAACAAGTTCTCCATTATCTTTGACGGCTGAGGCAACGTAACCGGAGTGATGCGGTATTGGGAGTTCATCAGCAATTTTTCCAGCACCGTCAGCCTTCTTTGCAAGTTTCTGCCCCATAATCTTGTCTTGAATTCTCATCAGACCTTCGAGCAGGCTTTCAGGACGTGGTGGGCAGCCAGGAACATACACGTCGACAGGAACGACAAGATCAACTCCCTTCACAACGTGATAGCCCCACTTGAAGTATGGTCCACCACCTGTGGTGCACGCACCCATGGCGATAACGTATTTCGGATCGGGCATCATGTTGTAGAGACGCCGTACTCTGCTCGCCATTTTGTAAGTCACAGTTCCAGCGACAACCATCAGGTCGGCTTGTCGTGGCGTGGCACGGAACGCACCGGCACCAAAGCGGTCCATGTCGTAACGGCTTGCACCCGCCGCCATCATTTCAATTGCACAGCAGGCCAGGCCAAACGTCATCGGCCAAATGCTGGATTGACGAGCCCAATTGATAGCTTGTTCGACCGTTGTCAAAACCATATTTTCTTCAAAACGGCCTTCGATCCAGGGCTGTGTCATTCCGGTAAACTCCAGTGCTATGTTGTAATCAGATCATCTAAACATGTCGGCACGAGATGTACCCTTCGGTACAAACTCTCTGTAGTACTACTATACGGTTATTATAGGGTTCCGACAGTTCGGGAACTGAATGTGCGGGGAAATCTACTGAAAACCCCCCATGCCGCCAATTTCTTCAATGTTGGTCTCACAGGGACGGTTACGAGGCCGTCCGGTCTGCCTTCAACGGTATCGAGGATGCCGGGAGACATTGTGCTCGTGAATTCAGGCCATGATTTCGACACTGAGATCAAGCTGTAGTGCTGAAAGACCTCTAGACGGTGCAAACAACGCGTTTTCAGTCTGTAATACATTTTGGGAAATATCGACGAACAACATCGAGAAATTCTGGCCGAGTGGTGACTCGGGAGACATGCCCTCGGAAGTCTCGTGCTCCAGGAATTCCTTGAGCGTATGAGCACGCGAATTTTCTCATGAGGAGTGTGCCTCGTTCTACACCAAACCGGCTGCAAACAAGATCGTAGTGGTGAAGGACAAGATTCTCCTGTTCGTCAGATGTTGGGTCAGGTGGTTTTGGTTCTCCCCTCAGAAGTGCAGCGATCTGTGAAAAAATCCATGGTTTCGCCAGGCACTCCCGCGCGATCATGACTCCGTCGACACCATAGTTCTTAAGTCGGGAAACGGCTTCCTCCGCAGAAGTGATGTCGCCGTTGCCAACCACCGGCATGCGCGAGACGCATTGTTTCACCTGACGGATCGCTTCCCAGTCTGCTTCGCCTTTGAAGTATTGAGCCGCAACGCGACCGTGAACAGTAAGACAACTTGCCCCCGCTTCTTCAATGCGCTGAGCAACTTCAATCGCTGTCTGACAATTTTCGGAACACCCAAGACGGATCTTTGCTGACACAGGCGTGTCTCCACAGGCATCAACAACACGGCGAACAATTTCACCAACCCGTTCGGGGTCGCGTAGCAACCATGATCCACTGTGCGCTTTTTCCGTGACCTGACGAACAGGGCAGCCAAAGTTCAGGTCAATGACGCTTACCTGAAAGTCTTGTGCCAGTCGTTTGCCAACTTGAGCTAAATTTGCGGCGTCGTTATCCCACATCTGAACGGCAAGCGGTCGAGGTTCCTCACGTACGCCCCAGAGGCGATCTGGGTGTTCACTTTTGTTGGTCTCAAGCCAAATGGCACTGCGGGCTGCAATCATTTCTGTTGCAAGAAGTCCCGCACCACCAAACTCTCTGACAACTTGCCGAAAGGCATAATTTGTATAGCCAGCCATAGGAGCCTGCAAAACTGGAGGATCAACATCTACGTTGCCAATCGTGAGACGTTCATTCGCCTGTTTTGGAGTGTCAGAGGATTGATGGGGAAGCGTCGCAGGCATGCTCTTCGTGTGTATTTTTCTAGGAGATAGATCGTGGGAATGTCATTTTCTCGAGACGCCAGGCATGCGTGTTGTCAAAAAGAGCCCGCTTCTTACAGCCTGCAGTTTGGATGCCCAATAGAGTTGCTGATGCAAGGCAATGGGATTCTCAAATCAGTATCGCGTGAGCTACCTGTCGGGTCATGGCTGCGGGAGTGTTGTTGCCTGCTCAATCGGTTGGAGTCCAGTTGCGGGGATAACGTTTGAGGCAGGTTGTGGTTTCCATTGGATGGGTGTTCCAATGAGCATCGATACATAACGGTCGTCAGGAACGGATGTATCTGCAACTGCCATCGCGTACTCTGCGATATCGAGATGGTATGTTGCGAGCGACTCCGCAAATTCTTGCTGCTGCAGGCGAAGCATTCGATGGGCTGCAACGACGGCCTCGATAGGACGTTTACCACGAGCATGGTCAGATTCGGCACGATTCATGGCAGACTCTGCAGCCTCGACTGCAACTGCTCGTGCCTCGACTGCGTCATGCTTACTCGGAAGCATTCGATCAATTGCTCGAATCCGTCCTGTTGCTGGTCGAGTCGCAAAAATTGCAGCAAAGTGGGTTTCATAGGATCCTGCAAGAGGACGGTCAACCGGCCACGGTGCAGGTTCACCAATAGGCAGCCTGACGAGATCAACGAGCTGTTGCTGTGCGGCAATCAACTCAGCATGGGCGTCTGCCAGGTCTGCCTCTGCTGCCGCACTTGCGACGTCGAGTACCATCTGATCGTGCGGGTCACTGCCGGGTGCGATAAATTCAAGACGTTCTCGGGCCTCAGTTGCAAAACGAATACTGGCATACCCTCGTGACACCTGCCAATACGCTTGAGTTATCCAGAGTCTTCGGCTCCGATCTCCCGACCGCTGAAGTGCCTCGATGAGTGGCAGTGGTCTTGCGTAAAGCGTTGCACTGCGAGTTGGGTTGATACGATTGTTGGCTTCGCTAAACTCCAGCGGCTCGAGAATTCGCTCGAGTAACAGTGTCGCAGCAGTCTTGTCCGGAGAGGTGCCAGTTTCTGAAGAACTCACCACTGACGGATTCTGAGGCTCGATCGGGTTTGGTGGACGTGTGAATTCGGCAGGGGGCGGGGGCGATTGAGTGTCCGGCTGAATAACGATCGACACGGTGCCGTCAGCGGCCGTGTTTTGCATAGTTGGTGCTGATGCTGAGGAAGCACCTGAAGAAGGTGGCGGTGTAACGGGCTCAGCCGTGGGCTGTATCTTCTCCAAACGAGTGCCAGAGGAAGAGTTCGTACTGCTTTCGTTGGTCTGAGTGGTTGGCTGAGTGGTTGGCTGAGTGGTTGGCTGTGTTTTCAGATCGTGGGCCGCAGGAGTGCCTTCTTCTGTAACCGTTTGGTTCGTGGAGTTAGGTTTTTCTTGAGGCGAAACATTCTCCTGTGACCAGACGCAAGGTGACGGAGAACCAATCACCATCACAACAACCAGAAACAAGAAGTGTCCTGCGACGTGACGCGTGTGAGAGATTTCAATATTGGGCGGATTTTCCAGCCAATTGTGTGTGTTCTGAGCCATATGTTTTTCCTGAATCGAGAAGGCCAAGACATTCACAAATGCGTGCCCAAGCCGTCAACCGGACTTTGTGGCGAGGGGGGCACTGCGGCTCCCCAAACTGCCGTAGCTTACCGATGTTGAGCTGTTTACGAAACCGGGGATAAGTGAGGCTCCTTGAGACGGGAAAATTAGCTCGCGGCGTCAAGATATGGGTCCTGGCTCATTTGAATGTGCGACTCAGCTTTCTGTCGTTCCATGTATTCAAGTGCTCTCCGTTGCCGTCGATGTCGAGCCTCAACCCGCTGTTGAGCGCGATGAAAGAAAGCCAGCAGTCGTTCAGGATGGCCATCGAGTTGCCGCTCAAGGCGGCGTCCTATTCGTTTGGCACGTTTTGGTCCATACCCTTCAATCAGGATGTCATCGTCAACAGCTAAGAACTGCCGCCATGTTCCGGGATCGCCTTGACGGCCGCATCGTCCAACCAATTGTCGGTCAATTCGAGCAGAGTCGTGAAGTTCAGTACAGATGACATGGAGTCCACCAAGCTCCTCAACACCATCTCCTAGCTTTATGTCAGTACCGCGTCCGGCCATATTCGTTGACACGGTAATCTGGCCACGACCACCTGCTGCGGCAACTATCTCTGCTTCTGAGGCAACGTTTCGCGCATTCAGAACAGTGTGAGGCAGGCCCTCGGATGTCAGAATTTTGGAAAGATCTTCTGATTTATCAATCGAGCGTGTACCAATCAGTATGGGTCGTCCCGTCACGTGAACATCCTTGATATCGTCAACAATCTCACGCAATTTTTCATCGTAATTTTTACACACCTTTGGCTTGAGGCGTTGGCGTATTGCTGGTCTGTTGGTTGGAACGATTGCAATTCCGACATCGTAGGTGCGACCGATTTCACTTGCACTCGTTGCGATCGTCCCTGTCATGCCAGCCAGATTGGGCCATCTCGCAAAAAGGTCTTGAATGGTTATTCTGGCTGCATGGCCACCTCGCCCAGTTTTTATTTCGAGCCCTTCTTTGGCCTCAACAGCCTGATGGAGCCCATCTCGCCATGACCTGCCTTCGGCAATACGGCCAGTAAACTCATCGATGATAACGATTTCCTGGCCCGGTTCATCCTGTTTGTCTCGCACGACGTAGTGCCGGTCACGAATAAAAGCAATCTTGGCCCGGAGGGCAAGTTCGACCGAGTCATAAAGCTCAAGCATGCTCACTGAGTCGACGAATCGAGGCCGTTTTGATGCTCGCACAGCACTGCGACCAACACCGAGGAGCTCGGCCGATCTTTTCTGAGGGTCATATTCATAGTGAAGATCAGCAACCATGTCGCTCGCCAATTCGCACGCGAACTGGAATAGAGCCGCCTTTCGTTGCTCACGCTCTCCCATTTCTCCGTCCGGTGAAGAAATAATTAACGGCGTTCTGGCTTCGTCTATCAAAACATTGTCTGCTTCATCCACAAGGGCGAACCAGTACGGGCGTTGGAGAAGCTTCGATTCGCCGGACCGTGCTTCTCCCATGAGGGTTGCCCCAAGGTTCACTCGTCCTTCCTTCAACTCTCGCTGCATCAGGCGGTCTTTTAGGAAGTCGAATCCAAATTCTTTTGCAGTGCCATAGGTGACATCTGTTGCGTATGCTTGTCGACGAGCATCAAAATCCATTTGAGACTCAACAATGCCAACACGTAGCCCAAGTGCGTTAAAAATTGGCTCCATCCATTCGGCATCACGTTTCGCGAGATAATCATTTACCGTTGCAAGGTGAGCACCCCGTCCAGCGAGTGCATAAAGAACCAGCGGCAGTGTAGCGACAAGGGTTTTTCCTTCACCTGTCTGCATTTCTACAATCGATCCGTTAACGAGTGCGATCCCAGCTAGAAGTTGCACGTCGTAATGTCGCATCCCAAGAGTGCGGCGACCGGCTTCACGAGTTGCTGCAAAGGTTTCAATGAGCAGGTCATCAGTTGGTTCGCCCGATCTCGCACGATAGGAGAGGGACCTTCCGAGTCGACGCAGTCTGGTGTCATCAAGAGCTCGCATGCTTGGTTCAAGGCTTTCAATGCGATCAACCATGGCGTAGGTCGATGCATTAATCGATGAACGAAGTCGCTGTGGAAGTATTGGTTGCCAGTTCCAGAACATCAGAAAAATTCAAGTTGAGTTTCAAAACACTGCGGCCCTTATGGTAGCAGCGCACGCGGTTCCAACGGATACGATTGGCGATGTCACCGGCTTCGGGACGTGAGTTGAGCTTCGCAACATCCAAACTGGCCGTATAAAACGAACGCTTCGGAGGCATGAATGCTATGCGTCTCGGGAGGCGAAAGATCGAGACAATGGCTAGCGTCAGTCCAAAGAAGCCTGCGATGTCAACTCAGAGGACTAGTACCTGGGCACAGCAGCTGGAGTCGCACGAGCTGGTGGGACGGCATTGGGGTCAGAGAAGGGCCACCAGCTTCCATTTGTTGTCTGCTGTTGAGGTGCTTGCGGGGTGCCTTGGGGGTATTGTCCTGTCCATGGTTGTGGCTGCCCTGCCGAGGGTTGCTGGTAGCCAGTTGGCGGAGGTGCCCCGTAGCCTGGGTTATATGTAGTGGGCGGTTATTGCGTCGTGGCAGGCGGTGCAGCGGCTCCGTTCGATGGGGCAATCGGCGGCTGTCCGGTGGCTGCAGGGGTTCCGGCTGGTGGTTGACTCTGCGACCAATTCCACGTTGAACCAGCTGCTGGAGGTGGCTGGGTTCCTGACGCTACCGGCTGTGTTGGGGCGGCAGGTGGTGGGTAGCCTGTGGGAGGTGGTGTTGCACCTTGCCACGTTGAAGCAGGGCCAGGCATTGGTGTTTGGGCGTATGAAACTTGGGGTGCACCAACCGGACCATACGGCGCTGGTTGGCCAAT
>JAUWWJ010000125.1 GCA_030616935.1 Planctomycetaceae bacterium | reverse complement strand
CATAGTGGGATTCTGACATCACACTCACGAGTGTTAATAATTGATGATGTATTGGCTACAGGTGGCACAGCGGAAGCCTGTGTCAGTCTGATAGAATCTGTACATGCAACGGTGGTAGGTTGCTCTTTCCTCGTTGAACTTGAGGGTTTAGGAGGACGCGAGCGATTAGGTGACCACCGAATTGAAACTGTTCTGAAATACTAACCCCTTTCAATACATTCAAAGCTATTGGAAGAAACATTCCGGACTCTTTGCCAGACTGATTTTCATGTCCCGCATCGTCATTGCTATGTCTGGAGGCGTCGACTCAAGTGTGACCGCCTCATTACTCGTTGAAGCTGGACACGATTGTATCGGTGTCTTTATGCGACATGGACAACCGGCTTTGCCGACACCATCAGATACGCTTCCTATCGTTGAAGCATCGAATCCCAAGCCCGGTCACCAAGGCTGCTGCTCTGTTTCAGATGCTCTCGATGCTCGTCGTGTTGCAGAACATCTCGGTATTCCGCTGTATCCACTCGACCTCACAGAAGATTTTGAAAAAATAATAGATACATTTGTCACCGAATATGGTGCTGGCAGAACACCAAATCCGTGTGTCCGGTGTAATCAATGGATTAAATTCGGGCGTCTCTTTGACTATGCCGATGCAGTTGGTGCAACACATGTTGCCACAGGACACTATGCACGACTTGTTCACAGGCAGGCCTCAGGCACTCAGCCATCCATTCCTGAAATTCACCGAGGCCATGATGTCTCACGTGATCAGTCATATGTCCTATTTGGCATCACCCCAGATCGTTTAGCCCGCATGATGCTACCAATTGGTGAACTCACAAAATCTGAAGTTCGATCACATGCTGATCGTTTAGGTCTGGTGACAGCAACCAAGCCTGATAGTCAAGAAATATGCTTTGTCCCACCAGGCGAGCACCCACGGTTGGTAGCCCACAGACTCGGTGGTTCCCGAGCAGGAGATATTGTTGACACAAGTGGAAGCATCCTCGGACACCATCATGGAATTGAGAATTTTACAATCGGTCAACGACAAGGTCTTGGCATTGCAATCGGCTCCCCACTGTACGTCATTCGTATTGAACCAGAAACGTACAGAGTTGTTGTAGGACCAAAATCAGAATTGCCTCTTCAAGGTTTGATTGCCGATGAAGTGAGCTGGGTTGCTGATGTACCAACAACTCCTTTTGAATGTCTTGTTCAGTGCCGAGCCCAACGACCACCTGCAAAAGCCATTGTCACAAGGAAAGGTGATCAACAGTTTGAAGCACGCTTTCTCGAGCCAACAGTGCATGCTCCTGGTCCGATTACCCCTGGCCAGCCAGCGGTCTGCTATGACAACACGCATCTTCTCGGCGGTGGCTGGATTGTTACGCATGAAACGACATGACAACGTTTCCAGGAATACCTTCCAGCACTGCAAGAAGGCTCCAGCGCCCGAAGTGTATACGGTTTTTGCATTCCTGAATCTTCCAAGTAGTATCGTCAATAAATCTTTAGAGTTACTCACCGTATTTTAATTAGGAGATCAGCTTTGCCTCCCGCCGCATTTGCAGTATTTGGCGTTTTGCTCGGAATCATTGCATTCGCAATGTTGATTCTGATATTCAACTATGGCCAAATTTGGTTTCAGGCGTATTGGTCGAAAGCGGCTGTTACATTTCTCGAACTTTTTGGAATGAGCCTGCGGAAGGTCAATGCTCGTACGATTATTCAAGCTCGGATCATGGCAACGCAAGCCGGTCTTGGAAAGCAGCTTTCTCCGCGTGTTCTCGAGGCTCACTATCTCGCTGGTGGTGATGTCCCTCGTGTCATTCGTGCTCTTATCGCAGCCCATCGAGCAGGTATTGATCTCGATTACGATAAAGCATGTGGCATAGATCTTGCAGGCAGAGATGTACTCGATGCAGTTCAGACAAGTGTGAACCCCAAAGTGATTGACTGCCCAGATGTTGCGAGCGGAAAATCAACTCTTTCAGCTGTTGCACGAAACGGTGTTGAATTAAAAATTCGAGCTCGGGTTACCGTCAGAACAAATCTTCATCAACTTATCGGTGGAGCAACTGAAGAAACAATTATCGCTCGAGTGGGCGAAGGAATTATTACATCAATTGGATCAGCTGCTACACACTTCGAAGTCATGGAACACCCAGATACAATTTCAAAAGCTGTGCTCGAACGCGGACTCGATGCACAAACAGCGTTCCAGATTGTTTCTATCGATATCGCCGATATCGAGGTTGGTGAAAATATTGGAGCCCGGCTTCAAGCTGATCAGGCAGAGGCCGACACACGTGTGGCACGTGCCAAAGCCGAGGAACGACGAGCAGTGGCCATCGCTCATGAACAAGAAATGAAAGCAGCAACTGCCGAAAATCGTGCAGGTGTTCTCAAAGCCGAGGCACTTGTCCCCAAGAGTATCGGCGAGGCACTGCGAGCAGGTCGTATGCAGAGTCAATCAGGAAACGGCCAGGTTTAGCCAAAGCCCGCAAAAACTTGAGTTTTTGGGCATCGACGACACAAATCGGCATAAATGGAGAATTCGGTCAAACTTTGTGGCCTCCATGTGCCGATAGTAAATTCTTAGGCAGGATTCATGGTGCCCATGATCTGCTAGCCGCATGATGCAGCTAGCAATAAACCTGTCTGACAGGCAACGGTCCGACGGACTTCCGAAGGACCGCACGGCAAAAGGGAGTATGCCATGGGTCTGCGAAAACTACGTGTTTATAACGGTCCAGATAATGATGCAACTGGCGTTTCGTTGCTTGAACAGCAACTTGATCCGCATAGTATCAAAGTACCACTTGGTGAAATCCTACCGATCTTGGCCGATGCTGTCTCAAGTGCTAGAACGTGGCTCAGTGATTTTGCTGAAGATGAAGTCACGATTTCTTCTGACCTTCACGATGTCCTTCAGGCCTACCGTCACTTCCGTCGTCCGGGTGCGTAAGCATCCTCGCGAATAGTAAAGATAGTCCTGATGGAAAGTGTGTAGAGACAACACGCAGAGAGAACAATCTTGGTGTTCTTTCCGGTTTTAATGTGTCAACAGAACCTGATCATCACTTCAAGAGTCGTTGCCAAAATTCAAGATTGAGCCATCTCTTGAATTTGTAGCCAGCTTCATGGATTGTTCCGGCATGAGAGAATCCTGCGCGGCGATGAAGTGCAATGCTGGCTTCATTCGCTGAGTCGATCCCAGCGACAAGAAGATGGATTTCACGCGCTGTGGCCTCCCGAATAATAGTCTCGAGTAAGAGCCGACCAAAACCTCGACGTTGATACTCCCTCGCAATATAAACAGAATGTTCAGCTGTCTTGGAATATGCTGGATATGGTCGAAAGGTGCCCCATGTCGCAAAACCGACCACTGTGCCCTGCTGCTCCACTCCAAAAACAGGGATTCCGTCCTGTTTCTTTTTTGCAAACCATGCAGCAATCGTTGCCTCAGAACGGGGTGATTCTTCATACAGTGCTGTTGTCTGAAGAATTGCCTCGTTAAAAATATCGCGAATGTTCTTCAGGTGCTTTTCATCACAATGCAGCACATGGGGAACAATTGGCTTATCGATCATGCATCCACCACCTGCCGCGGTTCCTGTGGTGGTGTCAGCAGTGAGACAAAAACGAGAACCAGAAACCCAAGCGGAATCGTCACCAAGCCTGGCTGACTAAATGGAATCGGTGAGTCGCCGCGTGGAAGGCCGTAGACTTTTTCAAACGTATCAGCCGAGAGGAGAATCCAGCCCAGCGAGGAAACCATTCCGACAGTAACGGCTGCCGTTATTCCCTGTTTTGTCGTTCGCGGCCAAAAGAGCAACATAACAAGCGCTGGAAGATTTGCAGATGCAGCTATATGAAATGCCCATCCAACAAGGAAGCTCACATTGAAATTCTTGAAAAGAATTCCGAGTGCCATAGCAACAACTCCAAGACAAACGGCAGAGATTTTACCCGCTCGAACTTTTTCATGATCATTCATCGTGACACCAAAACAATTTTCAATTAGATCATGCGCCACTGCCCCACTGCCAGCCATAATGAGGCCACTTACCGTGCCTAGAACCGTGGTAAACGCAATTGCTGATATTGCTGCGAATAAGGTTTCACTAAAAGACTTCGCAAGAAGTGGAGCTGCCATGTTGGAACTTGTCGGATCAAGATATCCGCTCGTCATGGCACCGAGACCGAGATACAGCGTTAAAACATAGAAACCACCAATCGCTGCGATCCCGACTACTGTACTTTTTCGAGCTGCAGCTGCGTCCTTGACTGTGTAATACCGGATAAGAATGTGTGGGAGTGAGGCCGTCCCGCAAAAGAGTGCGAGCATGAGGCTGGCGAAGTTTAATCGATCTGTTAGCGTTCCCGAGGAAAGCCCTTTAAAATATCCGCCCGGCTTCAGCAGATCTTTCCCCTCACGAATAGTTGGTGTGAAGGTCGTATGAACGCCTTTCTCATCAGTATGTTTTTTCGCTGACCAGGTCACAACCTGTGAATCTTCAAGGGTAGAAAGATATTGAAGTGGTCGTAATGGCCCTGTCTCACGCGCATCACCATATCGTTCAGGAAGTTTGTGGATGGTCCCAACAGGCCGAAGGTCATTCTCAGTTGTTTGCAACTCACCATTTACAAGCACACGGCCGTCCGGAGTCTGCGTCTGTACTTGAGGACGGAGATCTTCCTCGCCCTGCCGACCGGCATTGAGGAGGAGTCCACGATTCAGAATCATGATAGTCAGGATGCCACAGAAAAATACAAGCAGCGAGCCTTTGATAAACTGGACCCATGTTGTAGACACCATGCCCGCTGTCACAACAATTAATGTTACGGCAACGCCAACCAGAATAACGCCAACAGCGTGCGGGAGTCCAAGGAGTGGAACAATGAGGTGTCCTGCACCAACCATCTGTGGAATCAGATAAAAAATACTGACAATTAATGTTGAGATAGCGACTGCAAGCTTAATCCCGCGACTGTTGAATCGGGCGTCAAGTGCATCAGCAAATGTAAACTTCCCGAGTGCTTTGATCGGTTCAGCAATAACAAACAGTGCCACAATCCAGCCGGCAAGAAACCCTATTGAGTAGAGAAAGCCGTCATAGCCATAGAATGCAATCATTCCACAGATACCGAGAAATGATGCTGCCGAAAGATAGTCACCCGCAAATGCAATTCCATTCACAAACCAATGGATTTCACCATGTGCTGCATAGTATCCCTTTGCGGACTGTCCTTTGCGGCCAAGCCAGAATGACAGACCAATAACCCCAAGGACGAAGCTGGCAAAAATAGCAATGGCTACTGGTGATGAGTCGTAGAGCATCGAAGAGCCTCTCTATAAAAATCAGGCGTCTGGAGAACTGCCTCGGCAGGCAACCATATAGATCAAGGCCAGCACAAAAGCTGAAATAATTAATCCCATTCCGTAGGCAATCGCAAGATTGACTCCTCCGAGCGGTCGCCATGAGAGTACATCTGGTCGAAACAAGACAATGCCCATGAATCCTATGTAGAGCAGGACATAAATCAGAAACAATCGCATGCCGATTGCGCGACTACGAACTGATCCCTGATCATTCAATTGATTGTTGTTCCCCATTGATATGATTCCTATGAAGTCCCCGGACAATATCTGTCACTTTT
>JAUWWJ010000301.1 GCA_030616935.1 Planctomycetaceae bacterium | reverse complement strand
CTTTCAAATACACATATGGCTGTCTCCATCGACACAGGTGACGCCATAGCATTACATCCGAAAAATAAAAAACCTATTGGCATTCGACATGCAATCATCGCATTAAAAAATACGTATGGAAAGTATCCTGTTGGCGAAGGCCCCAGGTACCGCGATCACAAAATAGCGAAGGGTAAAATTCTCATCGAGTTTGATTCTGTTGGATCTGGCCTGCGGCCTGCACGTCAAGAACCACTGAACGGATTTGCTATCGCTGGCAGTGATCGTCAGTGGCACTGGGCTGATGCAAAAATTACAGACAACACGATCGTTGTTTCTTCTGCGAACGTCATTGAGCCCGTTGCGGTTCGCTATGCATGGGCCATGAATCCTTCACAACGCAATTTACTGTATAACGAAGAGGGTCTACCCGCGTCCCCATTCCGTACTGACAATTGGGAACTCTGTGATCCAGAAGCAGACATAGTCGAGGTCACGAAACCGCACAAACCAAGTGACTATACTCCTCACGATTGGGGCAGACCGGTAATGAAACAGTAATCTATTAGTAGAGCTGCTCAGAACTTCCATACCTTGAAAACGGAACAAGATTTTCAATGCACTTCTTTCCACTGATACGGCATATACTTTTCGTTTCTGGCCTCATGGCGATTGCGTCGGCAAATCTGGCAAACGCTGAGGATTTGTGGCGAGACTTATACAGGCCACAGATATTTGATGGGATGCCCTGTCGAGTTATGACGCCTCTTTCTTTTTCCCCCAACAAGAACTACCCAGTGATTGTTTCCCTTCACGGAGCAGGTGGCAAGGGGACCGATAACAAGAAACAACTCAAAGACTGGAACGGTCAACTTGCAGAAAAACAAATACGAACGGATTTCCCCTGCTACGTAGTTGCCCCGCAAGCCGACCAGCTATGGAACTCCGACCACCTCCTAAAAATAAAAAATATTATCGGCACCCTCCCCTCGGCTGATATGAATCGCGTCTACGTTCTCGGGCATTCAATGGGTGGCCACGGCACCTACATATTCTCGCAACTTGACCCTGACTTTTTTGCCGCGGCAGCACCATCTGCCGGAAGTGGCCTTCGACGCACAGAACCATTTATTGATCCAGAAAAAATTAAGGATCTACCTATCTGGGCTTTTCATGGAGACAAAGACGGCGTCTGCCCGATTGAAAAAGACCAGGTAGTATTCGACGAAATGAAACGCCTCGGTGGAAACATGAAGTTCACGATCTGGCAGGGTGACAACCATGGTGTCTCCGGGAAATTTATTCCCGGTGCAGAAAACGGTACCACATACACAAGCAGCGAACACTGCGATAGCGAGCCCGACTTCTTAAAGTGGCTCTTTGCACAGTCGAAGTAACGACGCTGGGAAAGACACGTTCTATCGGCTGTGCCGACCCATTTCAGCTAACGAGGTTTTTGAGGATCTCTGAGGCTTGCTCAACTTCACGCAAATCAATCCACTCATCAGCAGTGTGCGCCTGGGAAATCGACCCCGGGCCAAAGACAACACAAGGCAGACCTGCCGCAGCATAGACACACGCGTTGGTTCCATAGCGGGCCACTTCTTCAACAAAATTGATGCCAGTTTTTTTTACAGCCTCTCGAAGACTCGCAGCCGCTGCAGCTGCCCCAGCTCCTTTGTTCGACAGTCCTGAACTCGCAAGAAATGGTTCTTCATGATCAATCACGGCAGTTGGGCAGTTTGCAGAAATGTAATTAATTACCTCTTGCCTTGAGATCAGCGGGTCTTCTCCTGGTACCAATCGGCGATCAATTTCAAGAACAACACGATCTGGCACAAGGTTTACACCCATGCCACCATGGATCGTCCCCACACTGAGTGTTGGTGCACCGCAAGGATGCGATGAGTCACGAAGAGAAAGTTTTTGTGCCAAAGACTCCAACACCAGCGCAACTCTCGAAGCAGAATAAATTGCATTCAAGCCTTTCTCCGGATAAGAACTATGACAAGCCTGCCCATGGACTGTCATCCGCCAACGAACTGCCCCTTTGTGTTGGGTTATCAAATGAAGACCAGTTGGTTCAGCCACAACAACCATGTCTGGTAGGCCAGATAAAACAGATCGAATCAATTCTTCCGCCCCCTTATCACTCTCACAACCACCCATCTGAAGGAGTGTGGTAAAAGCTTTCGCTCCTGAAAAACCAAACTCTTCATTGACACTTGCGACAAAAATAACTGAAGCATGCCGTACTTCAAAAGTCGATAAATCCTCAAGTGCTGCCACCATCGACGCCATACCCCCTTTGACGTCACACGCCCCTCTTCCAAATAACTGGCCATTCTTGATGGCTGGAGAAAATGGCTCTATCGTCATGCCATCGACAGGCACGGTGTCTTGATGTACATCCCAAAGAAGCACTGGTGAGCCCGACCTGGTGGCTGGTAATACAGCGACCACGTTCTCACGTCCTGGGGAAACGTGCTGCCGAACGGCGGCTATTCCGACTTTACTGAGCCGATTGAGAAGATACTCGGTCACCCTCCCTTCAAGGTATTCGTGCCCTGACAGGGCACGACCCATCGGATTGACGCTGGGACGGCGAACAAGATCTGCCAGAATTTCAGTGCAGTCAGCCATAGACCCTACCGTAGCAGGTTTATTCATGAATTCCTGAAAAACAATCCCGGGAGCCGCTCGCCGATTTGCCTCAGAGACTGTATAAGGGAGTAGTGGAAAACCGGTCCACATCGCCGTTTTTTTCGTCGCATACTTTGTGACGTTTTTCACAAAGTCGGTGTATACCGCGTTTTACTTCGTTTTCAGACCTCGCTTTCGCTTCCCTCCACCTGCAGACAGCGACATCCAATCCCATGGACACTATTCTCCCTGTTCTGCTCTTTGTTGTTATTGCAGCAGCGGTTTCGGTAGGCCTGATCATTCTTCCAGGCTTGGTTGCCCCAAGGCGCAGTGGTGCAGCAAAAGAAATGCCATATGAAAGTGGAATGGATCCAATTCATGATACGAGACGGCGGTTCGACGTGCGGTTTCACCTTGTCGCCGTAACATTTCTTGTATTTGATGTTGAATTACTCTTCCTCTATCCCTGGGCTGTTGCCAGTCGCTCACCTACAGGCATTGATGCAGCGGTAGCCGAGGGAATGCTTTCGAGTAGAGGTCTTGCCTTTGCTGGCGGTCTTATCTTCATTCTTCTCGTTGTTGTGGGCTTTGCTTACGACTGGCGAAAGGGGGTCTTTCGATGGCGGTAGCACAGTCGGGTTCAACCAGTCTTGAACTTCCAGAAAATGTTGTTGTCAGTCGGCTTGATGAACTAGCGAGTTGGTGTAGAAAAAATAGTTTGTGGCCAATGCCATTCGCAACAGCGTGTTGTGGTATTGAGCTCATGGCAACTGGAGCTGCCAAACATGATCTCGCTCGTTTCGGTGCTGAAGTTTTTCGTTTCAGCCCTCGTCAATGCGACTTGATGATCGTTGCTGGTCGCGTCGTCATGAAAATGCT
>JAUWWJ010000150.1 GCA_030616935.1 Planctomycetaceae bacterium | reverse complement strand
CTCCTGCTAGACTTCGAGACTTGCATGAGAGAGGAATTCCAACGGCCACTGTCGTTGAGGACTACTTTCTGAGAGCATGTCAACCCAATTCATTCCTCTAACCCCGCGAACGTATGGTCAACCGAAATCTTATCCGTGAACTTGATTTAGGAGATGAACTCGAACAAGAAATTGATCTGGCAATGGGTGGAAGTGATGCCGCCGATTTTGATGTTGGCCAGGCTCCCTCTCTTGCAATCAATAGTGTTGTTGAAGGAAAGATTTTACGAGTTGACGATGAATTTGTTCTTGTTGATGTTGGGTACAAGAGTGAAGGCCATATCCCACGAAACGAATGGGATGAAACAGAACCCGCCCCAGAAGTTGGGGATGTCATCAAGGTCCTTCTCGAGGACATTGAAGAGAATATTGTTG
Source organism: Planctomycetaceae bacterium (assembly GCA_030616935.1). The sequence continues at coordinate 4,899 of JAUWWJ010000150.1, read as the reverse complement.
ATGAGCACCGAGGCCTCATAACTCTCTCAAAACGCAAGGCCCGTCGAATCGAAGACTGGCTGCGTGTCATGTCAAGTGTTCGTGAAGATGACGTTGTAACGGGATTTGTCCTTCGGAAGATCAAAGGCGGACTCCTTGTTGATATCGCTGGAGTGAATGTTTTCCTTCCTGCTAGCCAGGTTGATATCAGGCGGCCTGCTGATATAGGCGACTATTGCAACAAAGCAATCCAGTGCCTTGTCTTGAAAATTGATGAAGCTCGTCGAAATATTGTTGTTTCCCGTAGAGCACTTATCGAACAAGAACGCTCTGAGCGTAAGAAGCAACTCATGGAAACACTTGAGGTCGGACAGGTCCGCCGAGGCATTGTGAAGAACATTGCTGACTTCGGCGCTTTCGTCGATCTCGGAGGCATCGACGGTCTACTCCATATTACAGACATGAGTTGGGGAAGAATTGGTCACCCAAGTGAAATGGTTTCGATTGATCAGGAAATCGAAGTTCAGGTGCTACACATTGACCGTGATCGTGAGAAAATTGCACTGGGAATGAAGCAGAGAACACCGAGCCCATGGGCAAAGGTTGCCGAGAGATATCCTGTTGAAACCATTTGTAAGGGTGCCGTCGTAAACGTCATGAGCTACGGCGCATTTGTGAAACTTGAAGACGGCGTAGAAGGACTCGTTCACATTAGTGAAATGAGCTGGACGAAGCGAGTAAGCCACCCGAGTGAACTTGTTTCCCCTGGTGATGAAGTCGAAGTTGTTGTCCTTGCTATTAACGAGGACAAACAAGAGATTTCACTGGGCATGAAACAAACGCAGCAGAATCCTTGGGAAAAAGTAGCTGCAGATTACCCACCAGGCGCCATTGTTAAGGGTGTTGTGAGAAATCTGACAAATTATGGAGCCTTCATCGAAATTGATGAGGGGATCGATGGCCTCCTCCATGTCACAGATATGTCTTGGACACGCAAAGTCACCCATCCAAGTGAAATGGTTGATAAGGGTCAGGAGATTGAGTGCAAGGTGCTCTCTGTTGATCAACAGCGGCGGCGTATCGCGTTGGGCCTGAAGCAGATGCAGGACGATCCGTGGACTGCTGATATTCCTGATAGATATAAGGTTGATGATGTTGTTCATGGAACAATTACCAAGATTACCAATTTTGGTGTTTTCGTTGGCCTTGAAGACGGCCTTGAAGGACTTCTGCATATTTCAGAACTGTCCGATGATAAGATCGAAAATGCCGAGGAATTAGTTCAGGTCGGTGATCCGATTGATGTCAAGATTCTTCGTGTTGATATTGAAGAACGAAAAATAGGACTCTCCAAGAAACAGGTTTCCGATTCTGAAAATTCGGCACCAGCAGAAGCTGTACCGGCAGAAACATCACAGGCAGAAACATCAAGTGACAGCTAACTTTGGCTGCTGACTTAATCCTGTTCGGAACGACTATGTTCAATTCCAAGGACTGCTCCCAAAGACTCATGCTGCGCCACGGTGGCAGAATCCCTAAAATGTGGCTGCTGTTTGTGGCTATAACGCACCGAAACTTCACCACCCTCTCGAAGAGCACTCATGTCGATCCGGCCCCTTTTCGGTGAGTCGGAAGGGGTGTCCGTTGGTGTGAGTAAGACCTCCCCTGTCTGAGGATCAATGACATCGACTCGCGTTGCAGAGACCATGTTCTTCCTGACGAGCCACAGAACCAAACGACTTCCAGCGACTAACTCTTTTTGATCAATTGACCGCATTGCCTCCGGTGGAATCCCTTCCCATGAAGGTGTAACCGAGCCTCTGATTCCAGCAGGTAAGTCTTTATTGAGTACATGCTGCTGTTCTTGTTCGCCAGGTCCCGAAGACATCTTCGACTCCATTGGGCAGCACATGGACTGAGCGTGATTTTGCACAGCCTCCAAACCTTGCTGGCAGCCTATAATGACAGATGGAATATCTCCGGTAATGAAGAATCCAGTGATTACCAACACAATTAATACAGCACGAACCATCAATTTTCCCCGGGAAGAATCACCTTTTTGCTGGAAAACTTGCGTCACTGAAGAATCGGAAGTATTCCCAAAGTAAGTATTGCACGCGTTTCACGTCATTCATGAATGGAAAACAGCCTAAATCAAAAAAATAAATGTTTTTTCGGCTAGCACCAGATGATCCGGATTGCAAGTATCTAGCCGCCTTACGTTTCATAAAAGGGCAGAAAGCTTGATGGACATACAAGAAGACACAAATCGCTTTGGCATCTCGGCTGTTTCCGTATACCGACCATCTTGGATATTGAATAACGCCTGGTTTGGCGAGACGATGCCAAGGAAATTCAGCCGTCATACCGGCATTGAGTCGAGGGCTATTTCGTTAGAAGATGAAGTAACAATGGGGGTACGGGTGGTTCGAAAATTGCAGGCGGAGACCGGCTGCAACCTGGCCGACTGCCGGGGCATCTTATTTGCCTCGCCCTCTTTTTTACCGCCATCAATTGCTGATCGTTTTCTTGGAAAGTCGCAAGCCAAGCATGAACGACCACAGCATGCAGCCCGCCAATTAACCAAGCGGCTGAACGTGCCACATATACGGACTCTTGGTATTAACTGGTTTTGTTGCGGGTACAGTCGATCCTTAAGCCTGATTCAAAAACGCTGGGCCCCTCGCCTTAATTTACAAAATAATGAATTCATACTCGTTGTGGCAGCGAGTCGTATAAGTCGAATCACAGATTATAGCTGTAGCCAAACCGCTGGCCTCTTTGGCGACATGGCCTCAGCAACGCTCATTGCTCCACTTACAAGTCAACGGCACCCCACACACTTCGAACTCCTACATGCAGATGCTCGTCGTGAACAGATTGAGCACCCTGCCTTTAACTTCGAGAGACGAGAAAACGTCCCAATACCATTACCAAACGGTGGAGTTGCACACGCGGATAAACGGATTGTTTACACACTCGATGGCATGGCTATTGCCGACACTGCTCCTCGTCAAATGTCGGCCGCTGTTGCATCAGCACTTGAAGCCTCAAGTCTCTCTGGTGATGACGTTGACTATGTTGTTCCCCATCAAGCGGGTACTGGAATTGTCCGCTTCACAGGAATGAAGCTCGAGGAGTACGGGATCGGTGGGCAGCTTATAAACGGCCTGACTGAACGAGCTGGTAATGTTAGTGCCTGCTCAGTTCCCTTCGCCCTCCGAGAAACATGGGATCAACTTAGTGGTATTATCGCTTGCCCAACAGCTGCAGTTGGTAGCCCTGGAAAGCCTGAAGTGCTTCGAGGGTGCGTCCTTCTAAAGTCAACACCGTACCACGAGATACGCCGCACCCAAGCAGCGTAATATTTGCTAGCTCTTAGCGGTGATTCATGTCACAGGACAAACCACCAGCTGCAGGAACATAACAGTTCTTGGCATAGTCCATCACCATTCGATGTGCACTAAACCTCCACGCTAATGATGAAATAGAGTGCATCATCATTTTGATCCAGTCACGAGGAAGTCCATCCACGTCTCGTTCATAGAATAGGGGAATAACTTCGTGCTGAAGCGCATCGAACAAGGCCTCTCCGTCCCGCTGATCAGTGATATCATCTTGGGCATGTGTCTCTCCGCGGCCGATCGCAAACCCATTCCGACCATTAAACGCTTCAGCCCACCAACCGTCTAAAATCGAACAGTTGATACCACCATTGAGCACAACTTTTTGGCCACTTGTGCCAGAGGCCTCGAGAGGACGTCTTGGGTTATTAAGCCATACATCAACACCCTGAATAAGATGCCGACACACATTAATATCATAATCTTCAACAAAGACGATTCTTCCCGCCATCTTTGAATCGTGTCGCAGATTTGCAATTTTTTGTATGAGGGCTTTTCCTGGTTCATCCGCAGGATGAGCCTTTCCCGCAAAAATGATCTGAATCGGCCTATTCTTATCGCAAACTAATTCATGGAGCCGATCTAGCTGAGTGAGAAACAGTGCTGCCCTTTTATAGGTTGCAAAACGTCTCGCAAAACCAATAGTGAGCACATTTGGGTCGAGGACCTCTCGAGCTGATTCGATCGATTCATTACTTTCTCCCCGGCGATTACATTGCCTTGTTACTCGCCGCCGAACAAATTGGAGCAAGAGGTTTTTCAATGCATAGTGGGTTTCCCATAGTTCCCCAGGATCAACATCATAGATTTTCTGCCAGACATCTGGCTCGCCCATTCGGCCAACCCATCCAGAGGGAAACAAACGATCGTAAAGCTGAAGCATCTGCCACGAAAGCCAACTTTGCACATGGACACCGTTGGTTATATGACCAACAGGCACTTCTTCCTCAACTCGCGAAGGCCACAGACCTGACCACATTCGTCGACTTACATGACCGTGCAAAGCGCTCACAGCGTTAGCACGACGTGACAACTTAAGTCCGAGCACAGTCATACAGAATGGTTCGTCGTGATTATGGGGTTCAACACGTCCGAACGACATTAGTTGATCATGCGAAATACCAAGTGCATCGCGAGTTGGGCCAAGATGCTCCTCAATCAGCCCGCTATCAAATCGATCATGACCGGCTGGTACCGGCGTATGCGTTGTAAAAATGGTTTGGCGAGCTACCTGGCTGACTGAGTCATCAAACGAATATCCGTCTCGTTCCATGCGACCACGAACGGCTTCGAGCGTAGCGAATGCCGAGTGGCCCTCGTTGAGGTGATATACGCCTGGGACAATCCCAATCGCCCGAATAGCCTTGACGCCTCCAACGCCCAAAACCATTTCCTGTCGAATCCGAGTCCTTGTGTCACCACCATAAAGCCGACTGGTTAACTCACGATCTTCAGAATCATTTCCATCAATATCGCAATCCAAAAGAAAGAGCTTGGCACGACCAACTGCCATTTG
>JAUWWJ010000438.1 GCA_030616935.1 Planctomycetaceae bacterium | reverse complement strand
ATCAACCAGATCACACGTTTTGCTTTACCGAAGGCGGCGGGTTTTGGGTCAGCCGGGTCTGCGGCAGCGAGCGGTGCCGCTTGGAGGACACTCAAGCCGAACGATGTCGCTGCACATCGTTCAACAAATTTTCGGCGAGTGAAGGTGTCGAGTGAATTGAGTAGTTGCTTCATGGTGGATTCGATCGTTAAGCAATTCGTTGGTAAATGACGGTGAAGTAAAAATTATTGGATGAACATGAACTCACGTGAGTTCAAAAGGGCCCAGACGACGTCACCGTAATCGAGCCCTTGATCAAGTGCGGCGAGGCACTGCTTCATGTCTTGTTCGCGTGGAGGACGTGAAAGCATTGCGTGATAGATTGCGGTGATCTGCATAGCCTGCGTGCCTTTGGGCTGAGTTGTTTGTGTACTGCCAGTCTGCATAGATTGCATGTTTTTTCGTTTTGCTCTGTTTTCTTTTTTGGCGGCCTTGTTCCTAGTTGTATCTTTTTCAGTTGTCTCGGTGTCTGACACTTTGTTCATCAGGCTTTTTGTGACTTCACCATTCATCATTGCCAATGATTCTGTGATGCCACCTTCAGTTGATCCGTCATCAGCAAGTGCACGAGCTGACTGGCCTGCGACTCGCAGAAAATGTGTGGGTGGCATTGGCTGTGGCAATTCCGAAGCCCTCAGCCATGAATCTTCACCGCGTAGTTTGGTTTTTCGTCCTTTTGTAGAACTCATGAAGAGACCGCGTCCACCATCGCTGTTGGAGTCTTTTGTGCTCTGTTGCTCAGTCAGCAATGTTTTTGCAAAGGCAAAAATTTTCTCACGGTCTTTTGCAATCTTTTTTTTGTCATTCTCAAATTCAAATGGAAAAACCAGGCGTTCAATGCTTGGAGCATGGTCTGTTTTAATCTGGTCAATCTCTGGTCCTCGTAGGAGGAGAACAATGGAGTCCCATATCTGCTCAGCTGTCATCCGACGCAAGAGTGGGCCAGGAAATCGAAAGTCCTCGCCTTCAGGTGGCGTCATGCTGGCCTGCTGTTGATATGTCTTTGTGTTCAGTACAACTCGCTGAAATTCACGAAGATCGAAGTCGACATCTCGCATGAGCTGGCCAAGAAATGCCAGCAGTTGTGGGTTCGTGGCGTCTTCAAGAGTATCGAGGTTTGTTACCGGTTCCATCACAGCGACACCAAAAAATTTCTTCCATATACGATTCGAGATCGCCTCGGCAAATCGCGGGTTCTTCGGTGATGTCATCCAGAATGCGAAGAGTGTCCTCATATGGCGAGGGTTGTTGGTCGTCACGTTGGCTCTTTTTACACCTTCCCACGTTATAAACTTCGGAATAACCTTCTCGCCGGGTGTGGCATCGTCATACGCGTAGTCCTCGGGGAACGCAGTCGAACGCGTCTTGTCGAAGACGACACGCTCCATGTTCGGCTGGAGCAGCGTTACGAGATTCGCCTTTGAGAAACGGTCGTCACGTAGTGTTATCGCTGGCTTTCGAGTGTCCACACGTTCAAAGTCGGTTGAGCCAAAGAAGGAAGCCATTTCGTAGAAGTCTCGCTGAGTCCATTCGGCAAATGGATGGTCATGGCATTGAGCGCAGGCAACATTTGCCCCGAGGAATGTGGTAAGCGTGTTGGATAGACTGTCGAGCGGCATGCTGGCATCGCGTAAGAGGTATGCGGTAGCACCATTCTCTCCAAGCCGACCTTCTGCGGTGAGCATGTCATAGACAATTTCATCCCATCGACGATTCTCCCGAAGTTGGGACTTGAGCCATGTGTGGAAGGTGTAGGTCTTTCCAATTCGGTAATAGTCATCTTGCACACGAAGCATGTCTCCCAGCCAGTTGAACATGTGAGACTCGTGCCCCGGAGAATCGAGCAATTGATTAATTAACTTTGCACGTCGGTCTTTACTAGTTTCTGCAAAAAAACGTTGTAATTCCCCGCTCGTTGGAATACGACCGATTACATCTAGGTAAACACGGCGGACAAATTGGATGTCGCTAGCGGGTGGATTGGGTTGGAGTTCATGCTTTTTCAGATCAACGGTAATGATCTCGTCGATCCGTGCGGATGCGTTGCTCTTGTTCTCAGCATGTGCATGTGTTGTTGCAGTGATGAGCAGCAGTAACAAGATGCGATAGACAGTCAATATTTGAGTTGTTGACATGATTACAATTCCGAAAGTGTTTTCTCGTTACGGGAAGCGTTGTTGAAATTAAGTCGGGATGGAGCAGCAACTTGTATTTGTTCTAAAACGATAACTCGGATTTGATCAACGGCTGAACTAGCTGATAGGTCAAGTGATAGTGTACGTCGGTCATTGCTGAGAGTCACATTGTCGCGACCTGAATCAGGCTGGTCATCCGGACGGGCTGGTTCAATGCCTCGCCGGGTGTTTCCATAATTTCCTCGCGGATGACCAAGCAGT
>JAUWWJ010000345.1 GCA_030616935.1 Planctomycetaceae bacterium | reverse complement strand
GTTCGCTTGACGACTGGCAGGCCCTGCTCCTCAAACAGTACCGTTCGAACTTGCAACGGTGAAGAAAGTGAGAAAGCATGCCCAGCCAATTCATGCGACTCTTTCTCAAGTATCTTTATTTTTTCCGTATAGTCCTCTGATAACCCAGAAAGTAGTTTCGTATCAACACGAACGCCCCGACTCTCCATTCCAGACAGCACTTCAGTTAGCGGCAACTCTACGTCAGAAAAGAGAGAGCCAAAACCACCCGTTTGAATTTCCTCCGCGAGCACTTCAATGAGCAATGCAACACTGTGGCAAGAAGATGCGGCCTGCTCTGCTGTCTGAGGTACATCCTGAACCTGAGTGCCTGATGAATCCACGTCGGCAAAACGGTCAAGAAGATCAGAAAGCCCTTGATTCCGCTGTCCTGCATCAAGAAGGTGGCCTGCGATCAACGGGTCGAACTGCAGCCCAATCAGGTCAACACCAAGTCGCGACAGGGCAACTATTTGTCGTTTCAGGTCATAGCCAACTTTTGGAACTCGAGGATCGGACAATATTTTTCGTAGCGCATCGGACGATGTGATCTGCTTTGCCGAAAACCAAACACTCGCCTGAGTACCTGAATCCGTGTGGGCCAGAAGAGTAAGACCTGTAACCTCTGGCCACACGGGAGGCTCCCCGGCTTTGCTTCGGCCCCGTACTGCAGACTCAGTTACAGACACAATCAAAAAACCACCAGTCAAAAGACTCTCTCGTAGTTTCTTCACAGCTGATGTGACTGCAGAATCCTTTGCAGGCAGCACCGGCGATGGATAGCGAGCATGTTCACCCTGGCTTTCATCACCGAGCGCCAAGAGTCCTTGCCCACTCGTCTTTACCGACTTCGCGGCAGCCGTCTTTCCGCCGGAAAGACTCTGGACTTTTTTCACAAGGGTCTTAAATCCTAGTTCCTGCAGGAACTGAATCAGCGGCTCCGGATCTGGACGTTGAACAACAACTGATTCCCATGAAATCTGAATCGGTGCATTCAGCTCAAGCTGAATCAGACTTCGGCCCTGCCTCGCAGTATCTCCGTGCAACGCAATGTTTTCTTGACGCTTTTTCCCTTTGACCTCGTCGCACCGAGACAGAATTTCCTCTAGCGTCCCAAACTGCTGCAGAAGACTGGACGCGATCTTGGGACCAATACCAGGAATGCCCGGGACATTATCAACCGTATCGCCCACAAGTGACAGATAATCGACAACCTGATCAGGCCTTATTCCCCAATCTGCCAGCAGTTCAGCCTCACCAACAAAGGCGTTGTTTCGTAAATTAAGAAGCCGAACATGTGACCCAAGAAGTTGCCGAGCATCTTTGTCTGATGTAACAAGTGTACATTCACCTCCAGCCGCAACTGTTTGCACCGCAAGTGTGGCAAGCACATCATCCGCTTCGTAGCCAGCAAGTTCGAGACACGGCACACCGAACACTTCAAGCAGTTTCTTCACAAGGGGCAACTGCGGAACAAGGTCAGCAGGCATCTCCGAACGCGTTGCCTTATAGTCCTCGAATTGCTTATGACGAAATGTTGGCTCTGGCGTGTCAGAGCCACAGAACAAATAGTTTGGTTTTTTCTTTTCCGTAATATCGATCAGATCACGCGTGAGACCGAATACGACCGATACCGGTGTGCCTTCGGGGCTACTCATTTCAGGCAATGCATGAAAAAGCTGGTAGACCCGAGAAAAGAGGTCAATAACCCAGACGGTCTATCCCGAAAGATCAACATCGTTTTGAGATTGTTTTTGTGCCATAGCGAAGTGCAAAGATCATACCACCCCGTGGACCACTTCGACCATATACAAGACACGACTGACACATATGTGTGACAAGAGCGTCCTGCGCAAGCACTATTGATGCGAAGACGAAACCACCGCAGAACCCACCGAAGACGAAACCACCGCAGAACCCACCGTGGGGCCTTCTATCGATGCCCGCATGCTAGTCACCGATCGGCGGCTCGTACTCAAAATCTTTCCACTTCATGGCACGTCGAAATGGCTCGATTCGTAAGATGACCTCACCGTTCTGAAAGATGCGGACTGTGCCGCTCGTTTCACTTACAGCAACAGCAACACTTTTTGTCCTCCGAGTGATTGCTGCTGCCGCCCAATGTCTCGCCCCAAGACCTTTCGCCACAGAAACACTTTCTGCTGATGCGTCAATATAGCGAGCTGCTGCTTCAATTGTTCCATCGGCACTGACAACAAACGCACCGTCAAGCTGTGCTATTTCTTTCAGCCCTTCACGAACGCGACCATCGTTGAGTTTGCGTTCACCGCGATTGTACCCACGAACTGGATCAAATCCTGTCGAGTGACTCGACTGAATGACCTTTCGGGCATCGCCAACAACAAACAGCGTGCCACCAGGTTTTCCTTCCCGCCCCTCGCGACCAATTTCAACAGCCATATCAACTACGACTTTGAGCGTCTCAAGCGGCACTTTTGTATCGAGGTTTCGTAAATCGCGACTCGTCAACTGGCCAAGATGCTCCGTCAATCGGAGCACGCTTACGGAATCTACTGTGCCCGCCTCAAACCCACTGTAAGCAGCAACCACTTGAGACTCCGGACCTATCTTGTCTTCAGCGACACACTCAAGCAGGGCTTGGGTTAATCTCTCGTGCACGGGAAGACCGGCCACATCGATCATAATCCGACCCATACCATGGTCTGTGACCCCAACAAGATGCGATTCATCATCTGAGGCTATCAATACGGTTTGCGTGCTAAGTAAGTCACGAAGCCGTGACCAATCGAGTCGTTGCTCCACAACAAGAAGCAAAGCCGCCGAATCAGTCACATCGACGAGTTGCGATGCGGCTTCAAGAATTTGCACTAGCTGTGGAGAGAGTACTAGTGTGCTCATGACTGCTGACCGAAAATGCTGAAAAACTGACGCCGTATGAATTTCTTACTAGAAAGATACGGGCGACTCGCTTTGCATTCAAGAAAGACGTTTTACAACCGGGCCTTATCATCGTTCGGCAGCGTTGCCTGTCGGATTTCTTCATCAGAACGAGCCACTTCAACTGTGGCAGCCGCCTTCATTGGCCCCGTAAAAACAACCACATTCCCTGGCAG
>JAUWWJ010000253.1 GCA_030616935.1 Planctomycetaceae bacterium | reverse complement strand
TTTCCGTCTCCGGTGTCCGGGCCAAGAGACATTGGTTGCCAGCGATCTGGTGTTTGATGTTGGTGGAATACATCGTATATCGCGAGAGGTCGGGCGAGAAGTGGGTCGTTTCGGCCAGTGATACGAACCATTGCAAATTGACCGGGACGAGTTGTCATGGCAAGGTTCGGGCAGTCAACACGAATTCGCCATGTTGCTTCAGCAATTTGTTCGTGGGCAACAATTTTAGACTGTTGGTAATAGGTTTTACACGAGCGATTGGTAGATGACATTGATAAAAGTGCGATTGCTAATTGATTCAATAAATCGAATATTCCTTCATTCTAACCCGCTGGCTCTCTAGCGAGTATGTTTTCTCCACGAGGACGCCTTGCCTGGGCGTTTTGGCCGTCGTTTTCTACTCTGTTCATTCGACCGACGACCACTCTCGCCATTGGAACTGTCACGGTGTGTTCTTGGTCTGCCACTATACGTCCTTTTGGGTGCATTGGTGCGTGGTGCTCGTGTTCGAAAGTCACCCACTACGACAGATGCAGATTTACGTAAACGCTCGACCTCCTCCCACGTCAATTTGCGCCACTGCCCTGGTAGAAGATTTCCAAGAGTCAGGTCACCCACTGCTATGCGCTTAAGTTGCTGTACTTTATGGCCAAGAGATGCAAGCATTCTTCGTATTTCTCGATTGCGCCCCTCGTCCAGCACCATCTCTAACACGGTGCTTTGTTTGTGTTGTGAACGGACTGCAACCCTTTTTGCTTGCACAGTCGCTTCTGCAAGACTAATCCCTTGCCGCAGTGATTCAATTGTCTCCGCCGTCGGAATACCTGCGATTTGAACCAAATATTTCTTTTCAACTCCATATCTTGGATGAGTGAGAAGATTGCCAAGCTCTCCATCATTGGTCACAAGAATTAGACCTTCACTTGCGCGATCGAGGCGACCAATGGGGAACAGTCGTTGGTCTGCCGGCACGAGGTCAATTACCCGTGGTCGGCCTGACGGATCGTAATTCGTTGTCACCACCCCAACAGGTTTATTGAGGAGATAGACGGTACGTCGCGGGTTGGATAATCGTTCTCCATCAACACGAATCTGCTGTCGGACCGGATCGACCTTGCTTCCAAGAGTTGTAATAATCTCGTGATCAACCTCCACACGACCCGAGGTTATGAGTTCTTCGCATGAGCGACGGCTGCCAAGACCCGCTGCAGCAAGCACTTTTTGAAGTCGTTCAAGCCCATCGTCATCCATACCGAAACGTGGATTCTTTCCGTATCGTGGGCGACCCGATTCAGGCCGTGGTGGTGCTTTTCGGGCCAAAGGGCTTCGAGAGGTCTGTCTCGCGGCTTTTGACTGGTTTCGGGGTGATGGAGGCACAGGATGAGTTTCCAGAGGAAGTGGTTATCTCTCAAGGATACAGCATTGTGCTACCGAACGGGCGCCCACCAGCGAGATCGTGTGACTTCTGGTACCGGATCCGCAAAATCACGCGGCCGAGTTCCGTCCATTAGCGGCAATCTCAATGCAGACGGTGCAATATCATCTTGCAAATAGGGGTCGAAACGAACGGCACGTCGTCTCTGTTTGGCTGCCGGACCTGGTTGGGCCCAGTCGGGCCGACCGAGTGAGGCACAGCCTGTGCATGCAAAACAGCAAATTACTACCACTGCGCGGGTAACGTGCATGGGTGCTCACTCCAAAAAACTGGATACAACTCGGAACAAGCTGAGAGTCTAGGGAGACCTCCGGCTTTTCCCAAGGTCGAAAACCAGATGTTTCCGACGTATTTAAGCGTTTTTTTCCACCGTTTCTCGTGGTGGCGGAACAGTGATTCTTAGAAGGTGTGGATTCTCGTGATCATCCCGCTGGCATGAAAGACTCTGCGGTTGAAGCTCGGCAGGAAAGAGAACGCAGTCACCTTTTCGAAGTGTTGGTAGATTCCAGTCAGGTGGAAGCTTCAACACACCAGATAAGACTGCAATAATTTCACAACAATTCCCAGTTGTCATCCACGCTGAATTCGGACGCACCTCGTCGAAAAAGAAATAGGAACATTCCACAAGTCGTCGAACAGCCGGGTCAGTTGTAGGTTTTTTTGGAGCGAGTGTGACTGGCCCCAAAAACCGAGTTGCCTCAATTCCTTCGTCAAGGTGAAGGGCTCTGGGTATATTGTTTTTATCGACACGGTTCCAATCAAATAGACGGAAAGTGATATCACTCGACTGTTGAATTTCGGCAATGACCAAGCCAGCTCCTATTGCATGAACAGTACCGGCAGGAATGAATATGCAGTCTCCTGCCTTGGGTTCGATGACGTGGAGCACTTCTTCACACGTTCCTGCCGTGATAGCTTTCCGTAGCGAAGGCTCGTCTATGCCATCCCGCAGGCCTGCATAGATTTTGCTCCCTGGTTCTGCTTCGACAACATACCAAGCCTCAGTTTTGCCTCGGTCGGGTGGAGTTCTTTGTGAGGCAGCTTCATCGTCCGGGTGAACCTGTACAGAAAGTACTTTGTGTGCGTCGAGAAATTTGAATAAAAGAGGGAACGTGCTCGGTGTTGAGATGCCGGCCAAACCTTGCGGGTCCTCCCGCATTAACTCACCGAGGCTTTTTCCGGCAAGCGGACCGTAGCGGACAATGCTCTGGTCGCTTCCGTGATCGACGATCTCCCATGATTCGGCGTAGGGCCCAGGCTGCTCTAATTCGCGTCCAAGCAAGCTCTGAAATCGGCGTCCACCCCAAAGATACTGGCGATAGAGCGGTTTGAAAATTAGTGGGGTAAACATGAATACTTCCAAAGAGACGAGTGGTGTATGAGTAGCAGATTCGATTGCTCTTGGGTTGGCTGAAGGCAGTCGTTTAGGTCTGACCGTAGCCCTCTAGAATACGGCCTATGCCAAAAAGGCACACCGAGGCAACCAGCATCATCAGCATCTGCCCAAGGCTAATTGTGTGATTGAGCTCAAGGATAATTGCAAACGCCGGAAGGAGTAATCCGAGGCGTTGACTAGTTTGTCCAATAAGTCGCATTGATAATGTGATCTTTGAGACTGAATAGGTTTGGAAGGGGTGCGTATGTGCCTGGGATGGCAGATGATGCCGAGAGGCCCGTTAGTTTACAGCGTGGGGTTGTGTCATTGCTTTGTCCCGCAATACTTCTAGAACCATATCGAATTATTACAGTTTAGTTCAAGGAGTCTCTCATGACGAATCATCGCACTGGCGCAGTTACTTTCAAAGGCAATCCGTTAACACTTGTTGGCGATGAATTGGTGCCAGGAGCGAAGGCCCCGGATTTTGATCTTCATTGTTATGGGGCAGATGGGATGCAGCACGTGAAACGAGACGATTTCTCAGGGAAGCCGCTTATCGTGAGTGTCGTTCCCTCTCTGGATACACCGGTCTGCCAGGTTCAAACAAAAACCTTCAATGCGAGGGTTGCCTCTCTGGGAGACAAAGTTTCTGCATTGACGGTGAGTCTTGACTTGCCATTCGCAATGAATCGTTTTTGTGGTGCCGAATCCATCGAATCTATGAAAAATGGAAGCGACTACATGGATCGTAGTTTTGGGAAAGACTGGGGCGTGCTCATCGATGAGCTGAAAATTCTCGCGAGAGCAGTTTTTGTTCTCGATAGCAAAGGCGTTGTTCAGTATGTCCAAGTTGTTCCAGAGGTTGCAGAAGAACCAGATTATGATTCAGCAATAGCAGCCGTCGAAAAGTTGTTGGCGTAAGTGTGGGTTGCTTGGTGGCGTGAAGGCATTAAAGGCTCTGAGAATCTCTTAGTCTTCGAGGCAGTCTCGTATTTCCTGCTTTGCACGGGAGAGCGCCTCGGGTAGCTTTGCCGAGAGCTTGCCACCAGCTTGTGCTAAATCTGGGCGTCCGCCACCACGGCCTCCCACGAGAGCGGCAGGTTCACGTATCCATGTGCCTGCTGAAACTCCTTTGGATTCAACTTCGCGACTAATTCCTGCAACAAGTGTGACTTT
>JAUWWJ010000362.1 GCA_030616935.1 Planctomycetaceae bacterium | reverse complement strand
GCTCGGTCGAGTCGGAAGTCACAGCGGTAATCGCGGCCTGCATTTTTATAAAGACTTTTGCTGCATCACCACCGCAGCGTTCCAGTTCCCGGCTGGCAACATGGCAGTGGAAGCGGTGGCCTGCGAGGTCGACCTGGGGGGGCTCGACCTCGCGGCAAACCGTTTCAACTCCTACTGAGCTTTGCAAAGATTTAATTCTCGCACGTAGGGCATACTCTTCATTGATATGCCGACAATTAAATCTGGATTTTTTGCCGACTCTCTATCTGATCAATATTAACATTTGGAATTGATCGAATGAGCTCTTTTGTGTATTCGTTTTTTGGATCTTTGTAAATGCATTCACTCGGACCAAATTCAACAAATCTTCCACTTTTCATAACAGCCATCATGTCACTCATGAACTTAACAACTGAAAGATCGTGGCTTATGAAAATATAAGTTAACCCTAATTCTGACTGCAGGTCTTTAAGTAGATTAAGCACTTGAGCCTGGACGGATACATCAAGTGCCGACACAGCCTCATCGCATATTATAAGTTCTGGATTAACGGCCAACGCTCTCGCTATACAAACTCTCTGTCTTTGGCCACCAGAAAATTCATGTGGATATCTGTTTAGATAATGAATACCAGGAAGCCCAACTTTCTCCAATAAATCCAGCGCTTTTTGCTGCCGATCTTTACGACTTCCTCCCATACCATGAAATCGCATGGGCTCAGTAATAATTTCCTCAATCGTTTTTCTTGGGTTCAATGAACCATATGGGTCTTGGAAAATTATCTGAAATCGCTTCCTGAAGGGACGCAGTTCTGATTGTGACATCGTGGATATATCAACTCCACCGAACATGAATGTGCCACTCGTAGGATTAATTAATCTCATCAAACAACGGCCAGTCGTCGTTTTCCCACAACCTGATTCACCCACAAGACCAAGTGTTTGTCCACGATAAACATCAAACGTGACACCATCAACTGCCTTCACCCATCCAGAAACGCGACTGAATATTCCCCGCCGAACAGGGAAGTGCACTCTTAAATCATTCACGCTCACCAAAGGGCTCTCTGTTTCTCCCGCGTAGCTAATGCCTTCCTCGTAATCATCGCGTGACCCCGAATACCCTAGTTGAGCAAGACGCGTGAGAGGATACAGGTGTCGACCTCGCCCCTTTTCCTCTACACGACGAAGACTTTCATCAGAAACACTCTTCTCCAAAATTTTTAAGCTACCGTCATTTTGCAACTCTGTTTCCATGAAGTCGCTGACCGTTGGAAGTCTTTTATTATTTCCACTAAGCATCGGACGGCATAACAGCAGACTCTTTGTATACGGATGTTTACACTTCGTAAAAATACTTAACACATCAGAATGCTCGACTACATTACCGCGATACATCACTGCTACATCATCTGCAATCTCTGCAATTACACCTAGATCGTGTGTAATAAATATCATGCCCATGCTGCGTTTAACGCAGAGCTGCTTGAGAAGATGAAGTATCTGTGCTTGTATTGTGACATCCAACGCCGTGGTGGGCTCGTCAGCAATTAATAAATCTGGGCTACACGAAAGTGCCATCGCAATCATGACTCGCTGCCGCTGACCACCTGACATTTCATGAGGGTACATATGTATTCGATCGGATGGATCAGGTATTCCAACCTCATGAAATAGTTCTATCGTTTTTCGCCTTGCTTCTTTTTTGCTAATTTTCTTATGGAGAAGAATCGCCTCCATGACTTGGTATCCAGTTGTATACACAGGATTTAAACTAGTCATAGGTTCCTGAAATATCATGGCGATTCGTCCGCCACGAATTTTCCTTAGTTTTGAATCACTTTCTCTCAGCAAATCAATAGATGTATCGTCAATAGATAATGTGATGGTTCCAGATTCAATCTTCCCTGGCGCGGAAACAAGCCTCAAAATTGACATGGCAGTAACACTCTTGCCACTTCCACTTTCACCAACCAAACCAAGCGTCTTGCCTCTTTCAACTGAAAGCGTCACATCATTAACAGCTATGACTTTCTGATTTGAAGTTTCAAAAACTGTCGTGAGATCAGCGACATCCAATAGTGATTCTCTCATTTCTTAGCCTCACGTAAACGAGGATCTGTAGCTTCTTGAATCGCTTCACCAACAAGGTTGTAAGAAAGTACCGTTAGAAAAATCCCGACACCCGGAAAAACAACCAACCACCATAACTGTAAGTTACTGCGAGCAGAATTTAGTATTGAGCCCCAACTAGCCGTCGGAGGCGGGGGGCCAAAACCAAGAAAAGAGAGAGCCCCCTCGACAAGAATTGCTGAAGCAATTCCAAAAGTAATCGGAACCAATACTGGCGCAAGTGCATTGGGAAGAATATGTGCAAACATAATACGAATTGAACCCGCTCCAGATGCGCGGGCAGACATAACAAATTCTGTCTGTTTAAGACGCAAGAACTCAGCTCGTGTTAGCCGTGCAATGCCTGTCCAGCCTGTGGCACCAATAATGGCCATCGTCTTCCAGATAGTAGGCTTTTCAACGACCGCCACTATTGCAAGGATTAAGACAAGAGTAGGAATACAAAGTACAACCTCCGTTAACCGACTGGTGAGACTGTCCACCCAACCACCAAAGTACCCCCCAATCGCACCAATAAAAATACCGACGGTACCTGCAATGCCCATGGAAACGAATCCAACTAAGAGCGCTATAGTTGTTCCATGTACCATTTTGGCGAAGATATCAACACCATACTGATCAGTACCAAATAGGTTATTTAACGTGGGATGCCCCTGATCTCTCGATGGATTTGCTGGTCGGCCAGGCCATTCATTTTCTCTCACACGACGATATGGATCTTGAAAAACCAATGGCCATATAGCCCAACTGTTTGGATCTTTTTCTTGCAAGTTCTTTGGATACGTCCCACGGAACTTATCTTTCGTAAATATGGGTGCTTCTAAACTGCGATCAAAGTAGCCCAGACATGGCATAT
>JAUWWJ010000459.1 GCA_030616935.1 Planctomycetaceae bacterium | reverse complement strand
CCGAGTGACGTTGTGGCAACGTTTTCCTAGGACAACTGCGAGCTCACATTCATAGTCAACTTTCTCACTCCGTAGCTTGCGCGGAAGAATAATTGGGTCACCAGGATTCTGGATTGCACCCGTGTTTTTAAGAAAAAGAACAGGATGCTGAGGCTCCGCTGCTCCAGTTTCAGCGGCATGTTGCTTGTAGTTGAGTCCAACACAAAGAATGTCACTAGGGAGTGTCGGTGCCAAAAGCTTTTCAACAGATGCAAGCGTTCCTGTGTCTGAAAAACCAGATTCAATATCTCCGTTAAGAAGTGTGACGCTTTTGTCGTCGTGCAATCTTCCGAAGAATTCTTTGTTTTGTCTAAAAAAACGAATAATTTTCATAAGGCAGGTTACTCTGAGGTATCATGCTGAAAGCTGTTCAAAACATTTCTCTAATAGTATAAGCCGATGTCATCAGTGCCTTGTCCAGTCACGTTTATTGGAACTGGAATAATGGGTTCTCCTATGGCGGAGCACCTCATCGCCAACGGGCATCAGCTGCATGTGCACAATCGAACGCGTGAGAAAACCAAGTCATTACTTGAGCAAGGGGCGGTATGGCATGATACGCCTGAGTCCGCAGCAGCTGCCAGTGCTGCCGTGGTAACAATGCTTGGTCTGCCGGCAGATGTTGATCAGGTTTACTTCGGACAAGAAGGCGCGGGAGGTATTCTTGCTGCGGCGAAGCCAGGGAGTCTGCTCATCGATATGACAACATCGAGCCCGAATTTGGCAGAACGAATTTCACAGGCAGCAGAAGAGCGAGGCATGGAATCTCTGGATGCACCGGTTTCGGGTGGTGATGTAGGTGCTCGTAATGCCAGTCTTGTTGTCATGGTCGGTGGGAGACAAGAGGCGTTCGATAGGGGAGTGCCGTTGCTAAATCAATTGGGGAAGTCGATTACTCTTCTCGGGCCGGCCGGAAGTGGTCAGCGGTGTAAGTTGGTAAACCAGATCGCGGTGGCAGTCGGTATGGTGGCGTGGTGCGAGGCTCTTGCTGTAGCAAAAGCAGCCGGCCTGGATCCATCAGTGGCTCAAGGAGTGATCAGTGGTGGAGCGGCTGGGAGTTGGGGACTGTCAAACCTGGCTCCACGCGCACTACGTGAAGATTTTAAGCCGGGTTTTCTTGTGCGGCATCTTGTGAAAGATATTCTGCTTGCCCAAGAAGAAGCAGACCGTCACGGAGTCCATCTTCCCGGCCTTGAAGTTGCTCAGAAGCTTTACGAATCATTAGAAAAAAAGGGCTTCGGCGAGGAAGGAACGCAACTGCTCTTGCGCAGCTACGATACAAATGAGGGGAGTCAGCGTTAGGTGAGCGTGTTATCGTGCACGTAAACCTCGTTGTGCTCTTGAGTTTCCTTGCGTAATGATGATGATGAAAACTATCACAAGACAATAGGGGAGCATTTCGTTTCATGAAGAAAAAATATAACGTAGGTGTCGTTGGGTATGGATGGGCGGCGACTGCTCATATCGAGGCAATAAATGCGACCACACAGGGGCAAGTAGCTGCGGTATGTTCGACTCGAAAACTTGACGCCGCTGAGTTGGCAGCCCGGCATGACGGCACCATTCGCGTCTACAATGACCTCGCTTCGATGCTTGCTGACCCGGCGATTGATGTAGTTGATATTACGGGGCTTCCAAGCAAGCATGCCGAGCAAGCGGTGGCTGCTGCCAACGCAAAGAAGCACATTATCCTAGAAAAGCCGATGGCGAATTCACCCGATGAGGTGGCCAAGATTTTACAGGCTGCCAAAGCAAATGGTATTCATGGCTGTGTCTGTTTCGAGCTTCGGTATTCAGAGCAACTGCAGGTGACGAAAGAGTTGCTCGAAAAAGGTTTGCTTGGCAAGTTGCATTACGGTGAGATTGATTATTATCACGGCATTGGCCCTTGGTATGGTCAGTTCCGTTGGAATACTGGAAAGAGAGATGGTGGCAGTGCGCTTTTAACTGCTGGGTGTCATGCGCTCGATGCACTTTTGATGATGATGGGAGACCGTCAGGTTGAAAGTGTTACGAGCATGAGTACAAAAACGAAGAGCCCTACATTTGATCCATACGAGTACGACACGTCTAGCGTCACGCTTGTAAAGTTTGCAGATGGCGCTCTCGGGAAGACGGCGGCCATTGTCGATTGCTTCCAGCCGTATTACTTCCATACGCATCTTGTTGGGAGTGAGGGGAGTCTTCT
>JAUWWJ010000177.1 GCA_030616935.1 Planctomycetaceae bacterium | reverse complement strand
CTGGGTCTATAGCAGGAACGTCATCCGGTGGGGGAGGAGTTAGGGTGCCCAGAACATGCTCCAACATCCACACACCACGAATTACTGGTGATGTCTCAATTCCATTTGCTGTTACCGTGAGGACACTGCCCTGACCAAGTAAGCCACCACGATTCTTATCTGTAAATTGCACACGTTGAAATTCTGCTGCTTCACTAAAAGATGTCTGGTTCTCGACACCATAAAGTTTTGCAAGATCACGATTTAGAAAACTATAATTTGCACTAAGCAGTTCCCATGCCGGCAGATTATTATCTAGTACATGACGAAAAAATAATCGTGTTTCCTCCTTCATCTCTGACTGGAGATTTGATGCATAGTATTCTGGAAATGTTTCAAAATCTGGTGGCATGCTTCCAAGCTCACGAAGATTTAGCCAGCTCTCCAGAAAGTCATAGACAAACTTGTTGGAAACTTCACTCCCAAGAAGTCGTATCACCTCAGCACGTAATGCATGAGGAGCATTCAACCTCCCATCATCAGCTACTTGCTGGAGCTGTGCGTCAGGCATAGATGAGGTTAAAAAATAGGAGAGTCGCTCTGCTAACGCATGCTGAGAAATCTTCTTCTCTCTTTTTTTATTGCCTGCTTCCTGTTCTTTCGAATTAAAATAGAGAAATTTTGGTGAACAGAGAATCGCTTTCAGCGTGTCTTTGTATGATTCAAAAGGCGTTCGTCCAGCCTGATTTTGAGACTGAAACAGTGCGTAGAATTCTTTTATTTCCTCTGAAGAAACTGGTCTTCGGAATGCTTGTGTCGCAAATTGATCAATACGATAGAGGACTTCTTCTTTGCGAAAGGTCGAACCACCTACAAGCCGCGCAGTATTTTTGAT
The DNA here is from genome assembly GCA_030616935.1 of Planctomycetaceae bacterium. Next base: position 4,114 of record JAUWWJ010000177.1, on the reverse strand, counting down.
CTGAGGAGAGTTTTTTAGTGGGCCATAAATTTCTACTTTTTGTATTCGGATTTGGGGCATAAATCCATCACGAAGGCATGCGATTCTTTGCTCTACGATTCCCTTTTTATGCCGTAGTGATTCAGGGAATGTATCCTGATGAAATTTGAAAATACGAGAATATGCACCACGAATATCATGCTGTCCATTTTCAAACGTGAAACGAGGACTGTATCCCCTATCCAGCGGAATGACGCACTCGTACCACCGGTCTACATCATCAGCAAGAACGTGTTCTGCCAATTTTGGCTGGAGGGGCTGAGCCTTGTAGAGTGGTCCAACACGTGCACTACCTGGCCGAATGCCCATTCGAAATGGCTCAGATGAATCTAGCTTTACGGCCTTTTCACTGTACAGTGTTTTTCGATGAAGGGCGCTTGCGAGCACACGCACCTTATACAGTCCATCAATTGGAACTCCTTGTGGAAATGCATTCAGTGCCCCATATGCCCCCTCTGGCTTATCGTTGAACGGGTGATCATAGAGAACCAGATATTTTTGATCAAATGCCTTTTGATGCGCTCTATCTAATTCTTGCTGCTGCTTGAAGTTTGAATCAAACTTCCAGGTCTGCGGCTCTGGGTATGGCCCTGTAAGAAATGCTTTCTCCACAGAAGCATCTGCAGCCGCGAGGTACTGATCAAGGAGAAAACCGGACGTAACAAGTTGATCACCAATATTATCAAAGCCACGAGATAGAGATTCATGTGGAAACGCCTTTGTTGGATCAAACGTATTCATACTGATCCCAAGTAAATCACTCACGGTATTCCTGTACTCACGATGACTTAACCTTCGTAGAACCGTCCGGCCACCAGTACTTGTTGTCTGCTCTCGCATGGACTGGAGGCAGGCCGAGAGTGCGCGGATCACACTCACCCTCGCATCATCTGTTGGTTGCTCCATGTCCTCTGGTGGCATTGCGCCGAGAGTAATTTGATCGATGATTTCTTGCAGCAGCAACTGTGTTTCAACATCCGTTTGAAACAACCTGAGTTCTTCAAAGTCACGATCACCACTTTGATCACTGCTGTTGTGACACGTAATACAATGTTGCTCGAGAAAGCCTTCTATCTTTTTTACTTGATCAGCATCCACATAGCGCTGGATGGACAGAAATAAGAGGGGCACAAAACAGAATTCTAAGACAACTTTTGTGCCGCACAGGAATTTCATCACACAAGGCCCCGCAACGTCCCCGTGCTCTTGGCGAAAGAATCTGACTCAACACCAAACTTTTGAAGCATGGTCACAAAAAGATTCGCTAATGGAGGTCGATGTGGGTGCGCCGTATCAAAAGCAAGAAGATTTCCATGAGAAAAATCTCCTCCTGCCAAAACAATTGGAAGATTACGATTGGTATGTGAATTTGCATCCCCCATGCCACTTCCAAAAAGAACTGTCGTGGTATCAATCAGTGGACCTGTGTCACCAGAGGTCATCGCCAGCTTTTTAACGAAACGAACGAACTGCTCAATTTGATACGTCTCAAGAGTAATTAGTGCGTCAATTCGCTCCTGAAGTTGACCATGGTGTGAAAGGCTGTGGTACCCTCCTCGCACACCAAGATCTGCAGGATTGAAATCGCCACCTATTTCTAGTGTTGCAACTTTTGTTGCATTTGTCTGCAACGCCATAACAATTAAGTCGTACAGTAATGGAAGATCTTCAACCATGTTTCGATTCTGTGGTTGTTTGATCATTGCTTTTGGCTTCGGAACATCAATCCAGCGACGTCTTTGTTCGATTCTTTTTTCGACATCACGAACAGATGTGAAGTACTCATCAAGTTTGTGCTTATCATGCTGATTAAGAGACCGCTCCAAATCATGCGCCTGATCTCTAACAACGTCTAAGATAGAGTTCTGAAGAGCAAAGAGACCTGATGCAGAATTCTTATCGTTCTCTGTTACGTCAACAAAAAGCTTTTTAAACAATTGCTCTGGGCCGGGAATCGGCGGCACTCGAGTACCCGTCCTTGTCCAAGAAAGCTGACAGCCTCCATGAATACCTTCAAGGCTTCCAATCGTAAGAGATGAAAACCGTGTCTTCCCAACAACATGTTCTGCCGCGAACTGATCGATCGTGACGTTGCCGTTGGGCATCGAGCTAGCTTCATTCTGCTTCACGCCAGACAGAAACGAATGGATTCCAAAGTGACCTCCCTTTGTGTTGTGATCAAGCCCCTGAATAATAGTGCTCTGTTCCCGTATCTCATGGAGCGATTGCGTTGTTGTACCGTACTCAAATCCTTGGAGCGATGTGAGTCCTCCTTCACCACCAACCAGTTTTGTAGACGGCCAAAAAGAAGCTGGATGAAATCCAAGCATATTGCCAATGCAGACCATATTCTGAGAGCCCGACACCACCTGGTGGCCGCCTATAGCTATCTGTGAAGACGTCAGTGATGGAAGAAAAGGCAATCCAATAGCGACTCCGGCTTGCCTAAGAAAAAGTCTGCGATTCATACTAAAACCATTCGCCTGAACAAAGACTGAGAAATCGATTGGCACCCATCACTGAAACAGAATAACTCTGTTCTTTATATAATTGCGTGGTTGTAAAAATCTTATACCCAGTGCGTGCTGGCGGACATACATTTTTATGAAAACTGTCTCTACATGCAGAAACAGCCTGTTTCTTCCGCCATCATATTGACTGTCTACGCGCGTGGCCGCTCCTTTTTATTGAGATTGAAGAACGCAATTCAGTGTGCCCACCACAGAGTCACCAAAAAAGCAGCCATGGATTTTTGACTGATGGGGATCAAACTCTGGCCGGGAGTTTTAAAATATATTCTCCCGGCCAGAACTGAACGAGACAGACTCTTCTGCTATTTCATGCTAGCTAACGCCTGAAGAATACACTTCGCAGCCATTCATTTTTCCGTCGTTCCAGTTCGATGAGTTTTGCAAAGGGTCGAAAACGACGTGTCGCAACAGATTGACTTTGCTGAGAATAACGAGCGGCTGAAGCCTCTCCACTTGAGGCTAGAAACATTGTTGCCATGATGATGGCAATGAGAAACGCGCGGCGCATGAAATACTCCTGACTGTGATCTTACGGTTTAGGTTGTCCTTTTCACTTACGGGAACAATCGGTATTAGGAAAGCATGTCGGTCAGAAAGACTTACAAGGCTTCTTTAATCCACACAACTAATACACACCGATGTGTCCGGGTATGCTGAAAACCAGTTCAATGGGTCGGTGTACTCAAAGCAAACCCTCCCATTTTATGAATTACCTGCCCAGCCAAGTAGCTTTATAAGTAGCGGCTTGAGGGGTGCAGCCGCAGGGCCAAGACCATGCCCACCATCAATAACCTTAATATGCGTGACTCCACTCTGTGGATAATCATACATCAGTAGCTTCTCTCCACACGGCTTTCCCTCCATGTCGGGTCTTTGATCTCCTCGATATCCTTGAGCAGTTGCCCACGCGTATGCTGTGTCCTGCGCCGATAAATGAATACCACCGGGCCCTCGCCCTCCGTAGTAGGGTACAACAGAATCTCCAGACCCATGAATCGTAATGATGCGTCGTTTTCCTGACGGCACGGCTCGCTGATCATAGTTGCTTGTTGTCTCATCGGTCCGTTTCCAAAATTGTTCATCGTGGTATTGACTGACTGTCATCGAAGAAACAAATGCAAGTGCATTGTGCACACTGAATGTATCGTCTAATTCAATGAGCAGCCGGTACACCATGCCGGCACCATTTGAGGATCCAATAAGCGATACATTCGAATCGTCTGCTTGTGGATAACGACCCATTACATCCCGGAGGATCATTTCTACGAAGTTTACATCCGGAGCTTTTGATCGCTCTTTTGTAACATTCCAACTCCGCTTGTATCCCTGTGCTGAAATAAGAATATGATTCGGTAATGTTCTGTCCCAATTACGAATCATGGGTTCTGCAGATCCACCATTTCCATGAAATAGTATTGTGACTGGGCATGACTTCACGTCATTTTCGGGAAAGCGGACAACGTACTCTCTTCCAAAACCATTCGGCTCCTGTGACCATGACTGCCGAATGGTAAACCGACGAATATCCGGTTTCGTCCCTTTGG
>JAUWWJ010000233.1 GCA_030616935.1 Planctomycetaceae bacterium | reverse complement strand
TTTCTGCTCACTGCAGGCAGCATCGGTACAGGCAGCATCGGTACAGGCGGCATCGGTACAGGCAGCATCGGTACAGGCAGCATCGGTACAGGCGGCATCGGTACAGGCAGCATCGGTACAGGCAGCATCGGTACAGGCAGCATCGGTACAGGCAGCGTTTTGTGTCAGTTGACTTCCCGTTGCCGCAGCGCAGCACTCGTCACCAAAGACAAAGGCGCTGAGAGACAGGAGCGTGATTCCAATGACACCAGAAAAAGCTGGTACGAGGCTTTTGTGTTTTCTCCACCCCGGCACAAATGCACTCGCTGCGAAGATAAAACAAGCGACAGTCATCCATTGATGGAAGCCCTCGTGAGCTAGCCAGCTAAGCCCAAATGACGGGAGGTATGAGAGGAGGAGCGGCATTGCTGCACAGTGAATACCACAGGCAATCGATGCAGCCAATCCAGTCCAGTCCGCCCAGGTCATCCACACTGATTTGTTCGAATTTATTGTCGTTGTCTGGGGTAGCAGGTCCATTGTTTTTACTGAGGTCTCGGGATGTAACGGGACAGGGATTTTGTGACACACAATTGATGGTCTCGAAATATTCTATCAAAAACTGTCCTATTGTGTTGGTTCCGTTGGAACCTCCACGCTTTCAAGGAGCTGACCAATGAGGTTTCTGGAGTCAGCGGCTTCAACGTCCAGCCGCACTGCCAGGACTGGGAAAGCGACTTGCTGGACATCATCTGGCGTGACAAAGTCACGACCGGCTAGGTGAGCTGTCGCCTGAGCAGCACGTTGCCATAATAAAAGTCCCCGGGGACTGAGGCCAGCGTCGATGTCGGGGTGATTTCGTGAAGCTGTTCCCAATGCCACAAGGTAACGCTGAACGTTGTTCCCTACTCGGGTTTGTGTGACACGATCTTGAATCTGTTCAAGTTCACCAGCAGCAAGAATTGCTGAGGAAATTGACTCTTTTGCTTCCGATTTAGTCTTTACCGATGCAGCCAGCATGGCAGTTTCATAATCAGCAGCCGGATAACCCACAGATAATTTCATTGTAAACCGATCAAGTTGCGCCTCCGGTAGTGGGTAGGTGCCATGCTGTTCGTGTGGGTTTTGTGTTGCCATCACAAAGAAATCATTTGACAGCTGATGCTGCTTGCCATCTACCGTAACTTGTCGTTCTGCCATCGCTTCTAGCAGCGCGCTTTGGGTTCGCGGGGTCGCCCGATTAATTTCATCAGCTAATAAAACCTCAGAAAAAACAGGGCCGGCTCGAAACTCGAACTGCCGTGTTTCAGCATTAAAGATACTAAATCCGGTAATGTCACTCGGGAGTAAGTCAGGCGTGCACTGGAGTCGGCTGAAACGGCCACCTACGGAACCAGCCAATGCCTTGGCTAGCGTGGTCTTACCAAGACCGGGTCTATCTTCCAGAAGCAAGTGCCCGCGTGCCAGAAGACAGACAAGCACCTGCTGAATGACATCCTGTTTTCCTTTGAGTGCATCCTCAAGTCGAACACGTATTTGTTCAATTTTTTTCAATCCATTAGCGGTGTCTACGGGAGCGGCTAAGCTAGTCTGTTGAGAGGCTGGATTTTTTGTTCCTGCATTCATTTTTGATCTCGTTGGTGATGAGGATGTGGGGATACGTAATGCGGTTGAGTGAGTTGTCCTGAAGTCCGATGAATTGCCGCGAGATTACGCCATGACCACATGTTGAGTGCGGCAACGCAAGGTGATTGTGTCGGTTGGTCATTCGTGTACAAAACGGCAGGGTCATAGAGGTGACGTTCTACGCTGCAAATAAAGGGTTCGGCAGCGTGCCGGTGAGCAGATTGTATGTGCTGTGTGTGTTGTCTTTGGCGATGAATTGCATCAGCCAGGTGTTCAAGCCACCGACGAGGAGAAACTCCTCGAGGGCGTGGTAGCCCGACACGCTGGCAGCGGCGATCAATGGTTCGCATCGTGTTGAGGGCACTATAGTTTCGATTGATCAACGCGCGGATTCGAAGTATTGAGACATCGCCAAGATCCAGAATTCGACGCCGGAAAACAAAACCGATTACAAGGAGAAACATGAGAACGCTTGAGGTGAATGGGTGACGCAATAATCTTGTGTACACAAGGTTTAGGATTCCAGCAATTCGTTCCATAAGACTCAGTGGTGGCAATAATACGGCATATCCTGGGCTAGGTTCGAGCGTAACCCAATAATCTCTTTGGACCAGTACCTCGGCCCAGCAATGCACATCCTCTGACAAGATTGGCGTAAGCCCAGTTCTCGCTTCATACCGATCTGGTTTGGCATAAAATCCACTGACAAATCGAGCTGGATAATCGAGTGAACGCAAGAGCCAAACAGCAGATGTTGCAAAGAGGTAATCCGGGCCACGCTTGGTCTCAAAGAGAAATTCTGAAACAGTATGGCCGGTGTCTCCAGTTGCACGGGCGCTGTTATCAAGTTTGTATTCATCACGCAGGTGCTTAATGATCGCATCAATCTGTTCCCAACCTTTTTGCTTGCCAAATGTCCAACGTTGGGCTAATCGACGTATCCGATAAGAGGCCTCGCCGTCATCGAATTGACGGTACTGTTGTGGCGAAAAGATTCCAGAATAATCTCTCTCCTTCAGCTTTCGAACGTCAACCAAACGAGATTGAACATGAAGTGTTGTGAGTTCTGGCAAACTGTCCCTATCAACGCCAACAATCTCAGGTTGTTCCCAGCGAAAAAAATCAGCACGATTAAGCTGGTCGATAGAGACGCCAGTGAGTTGTATTGGCGCCGGTACGCGATTCGTTTTAAGATTAATAACTTTTATAGAGTGTATTTCTGGTGCAGCATGTGGGTCATCGGGCTTTGTTTGGACCCCAAGTCGAAGCCATGGTCGGTCGGCCACGGTATCGAGAGTCAGTTCCGGCAATTTCTCAGGCAAAGGCTCTGCCGACCACTCAATACCATCATAAATGTCAAAAGACTCCAATTTGAGGTGAAGTGGCAGGCGGCCACGAACATAAATTAATGCATCGCTGTCGATACTCGAGAGGGTCTGTGACTTTGCTTTTCCTGGTCGGCGTACGGTGGAGAATTCTCGTGACCCCTTTTTACTCTTGGCCATGCGGTGGTTTTCAGCAAGGGCATGGATTTCTGGCGCAAGGCTGATAACTTTTTGACGCTTATTTTTGCTGAAAAAGTTTTCGTTGTAACTATCATCAAAAACATCATAGAGCGTTGGATCATGGGAGGCAGCAAAAGGAGCGTTCTCGATCGGGGCAAAACTGCGGATGTTATCGAGCCCTGCCACGAGGAGGTCACCATTTCCTATTCCGTCTCGAGCCATTGAAGAGGCGTCATCACCTCCGCCGGATGTTGGCAGCCAGCCTTCCGTCGCGATAAGCCGACCACGTGCAGCTGGAATAAGGAGTGGTAATACTAATGGGATTGCTAAGGCCGGTGTCCACCAAGGACGTTTTCTCTGAACCACCTTGGATGTGAGGGTGATATGAAGCCGCTCCCAATAACGTGCGCCAAGCCAAATGATGGAAGTAATTGCGAAAGCGATAGACAAAGCGGTGCACCACGGCAAGGTTGTGATGGAAGCATCAAAGCATGCTGAAGCAAAGACAAATACGAAGGTGCTGAGTGCGACTGATGGTCCCTGGTTGAGTGGGTGATGTGAAACTGTTGCGAGTCCGATCATTACATTCCGGAGCAATGTAAGCAGTAAGGAGTCCATGAGATATGGAGCTTCAAGGGAAAAGCGTAAGAGCATTTCTATGCAGAAGCCGACCACCATGACCCCGATGGCCCACGAGCGGCGTGAGTTGTTCGTGCTTCCAATACTGGGAGCGAATCGCCGCACGCACTCAGATAAAAGAATGGTTATAAAAGCAAACGTAAGGGACGCTGTCCAGAAGGCTTTCGGTTCTGGTGGAACTACAAATCCAAAACCAGCCGCATCCACAGCAGAAGAAGCAATAATCGCCATCGCGATACAGAGCCAACCAGAGAAACCTCGTTTGGGAGGCCCCTGTTTTACCTTCTCAACTTTTTTTGTTTGTGAATTTGGTTTAACCGACATGGCAGAGTTTTTCCCATGAATTTTGGAATGCCAGCAAAGGATCCTCAGATTGGCGAATCCATATTGTTCTTCCAAATTTTGTATGTCTTATAAACGCCGCTTCATCATTG
>JAUWWJ010000262.1 GCA_030616935.1 Planctomycetaceae bacterium | reverse complement strand
CATCTGATTCATCACAAGTGTTGACAGACCAAGCAAATAAAGAAGTGGGATACGACTTAACGGTGCGGCGCCTGTAAAAACAGCAAGTGGGATAGCAGCTGCTCGAATAAAGCAAAGCATTTCCATTGCGGTGATTACTTTCCGGTCGAAGTCGTTGATCTGTCGTCTATATTTTAAGTTCAGCGTCAGTGAACTGCCCCGTTCGAGTACAAATTCACGAAGTCTTGGATGCAAGAAGCTTAATAGTGCGAGTAGGAAACGGAGGAAGACGATAATGGGATACGCCATTATGAATAGGCTGTAGCACAGGGCGCTCTTCCAGTTGCCTGCCTCTAAAACGTTGGCAACGTACTCTGGATCTTCAGGAGTGCCATACATTCGCTGACTGTGATGGTCACGGTGATGTCGAGTGAAAAAGCATGAGGGTGTTAGTGTGAAAACACCAACGAGTAGGTTCCAGGCCACTTTAAACGTTCGCATCTCGTTCGCACCGAGGTGGCAGACTTCATGAATCAGCGAGCCCAGTCGATAGAGCCAGAAAACTGCTATTGGGAATGCAACTATTTGTTGCCATGAACCAAGCGGTGCAAGGAGATAAATCATGGCAGCTGAGTAGGCGAAGACCAGGCTCATCAAAAAGTCAGCCCAGTAACGAACGGGTGATACCTTAAAAAAATTTGTATCAGACCGGCTGATAGTTTTACGGGCGTCACGAATCAATGTGGGAACACTGCCTGTATAAGAAGAGTCTGTCAATTCGTTCGTTGATACGTCAACGGCCTCAAGTGTTTGTTCCATTGAACTCTCCTCTGTAAACTGTCACAGTGCTGGCGGAATCTATTTTGTATGATTCTGAAGGGGAAACGTTGTGAAAACCAAGACGACACCATCTGTTACTAGCATAGGTAACAGACCAAAAACGTCGAAATCTCAAAAGGGGTTGTCGTCTAAAAGCAGCAAAACCATGCCCATAGGTGGTTCTCGGAAGATCCTTGGGCCCTCATTTTTCAATCGACGCGCTGACTCAGTTGCTCGAGATCTCCTAGGTTGTTGGCTTATCGTCCAGAGAGGCAAGCGGCATCAAGAAAAACACCGTATTTTCGAAACAGAGGCATATTTGGGTCCTCACGATCTTGCCTGCCATGGTCGTGCCGGGCTCACACCACGCAATCGGACGATGTTTGGGCCCGCTGGATATTGGTACGTTTACCTTTGTTACGGGATGCATTGGATGCTGAATATAGTGACCGGACGGGAAGGTCTGCCAGCTGCGGTGCTCCTCCGTGGGGCGGGTGAGTTAGTGGGCCCTGGCAGACTTACGAAAATGCTTGGTGTCACGAAACAGCATGATGGAAGACAAGCCAACTCAGTCACGGGGTTATGGGTTGAAGAAGGGACTAGAGTGCCGCGTCGCCAAATCCAGCGGACGCCGCGCATTGGAGTCGACTATGCTAAAGAATGGGCTGAAAAACCATTGAGATACGTTGTTGATCCAAACATCTTTGATACGCGTACCGTAATATTGCAGAGGATGTATCGTTAGTCAGTAATCAAGAGCAGGATTCCTTTAATGGGGGAGATTGAAATCATGACTGTTTTGCACAATGAAACTCGCTATGGTTTCTCAACCAGACGGCTTCTGGTTTGTGTTGTCGCAATGTGTATGTCAGGAGTTTTTATGACAGATGAAATTGTTGCAGAGGAATCGTCTTCTATTGCCACAGCCACTTTTGGAGGCGGTTGTTTTTGGTGCACTGAAGCGGTGTATGCTGAAATCCGTGGAGTAAAGAGTGTTACGAGTGGTTACACGGGTGGTCGTATTCCGAATCCAAACTACAAACAGGTATGTAGTGGTCTCACCGGTCATGCTGAAGCAGTTGAGATTGAGTACGATTCAGAAGTTGTGCCGTATGAGAAACTACTTGAAATATTTTTTGCAACACATGATCCGACAACACTCAATCGGCAGGGTGCCGATGTTGGCACTCAGTATCGCTCATCAATTTTCTATCACGATGAAACGCAAGAAGACATTGCGAAGAAAGTTATTGCGAAGCTCAATGAATCAAAAGTTTTCTCGGCTCCAATCGTAACCACGCTGGAAAAAGCAAAGGTCTTCTACCCTGCTGAAAACTATCACCAAGACTATTTTGCAAATAATGGCTATCAGCCATATTGCCAAGCCGTTGTTGCACCGAAAGTGGCGAAGGTTCGCAAAGTCTTCAAGGAACTTTTGAAAACAGAGTAACTTTGATGACAAGAGTGGGGTGTGGCTAAGAGACTGTGGTTGTTACCGGTTTTTTCAATTGGTAGTGCGTTTAGTTATCGGCGTATCGAGCGATGAGCTCGCCTGCTTCAACCGGGCTGCCTGGACTTACGAGCACGTCTGAGAGTGTTCCATCTTGCTCCGCATAAACCGTTGTTTCCATTTTCATGGCTTCCAAGCTCAGGATCTTGTCACCCTTCCTGACGGCATCGCCTGGCTTGACGGCAACCGTCACAATTAATCCAGGCATTGGAGCACCGATATCCCGAGGATTACCGACGTCTGCTTTTGGGCGTTGTTGGATTGTGCCTTCGAGAGTGCGGTCTATAACCGAAACACTACGAGGCTGCCCGTTTAGTTCAAAGAAAACAGTCCGTGTGCCATCTGCATGGGCCTCTCCAACTGTCAGAAGGCGGATGACTAGTGTTTTGCCAGGTTCGATATCAACAAAAAGTTCTTCGCCTGGTTTTGGCCCCTCTAGGAAATCAGGGGTTGGTAAGACAGCGACATCACCGTATGTCGCCCTGTGTTCAGCGAAATCCTGAAAGACTCGTGAATAGAGAAGCCATGATGAAACGTCACGTGGGGATGCCTTGTGTCCAAGAAGAGAGGTGACTTCAGTTGTTGCGTCTTCCATATTGGCTGGTGGAAGTGTGGCTCCCGGCCGGCCGTCAATAATCGTCTGATTGCGAACGACTCGCGAAACGACTTCGGCTGGAAAGCCCCCCGGTGGCTGTCCCATACGGCCTGACAGAAGGTCGACCACTGATTCGGGAAAAGCTATCTCACGGTTCGTTTCCAGAAGTTCACTGGCTTCCATGTCATTGGTAACAAGCAAAAGTGCAAGGTCACCAACCGCTTTACTCGTTGGTGTAACCTTAACAATGTCTCCAAGGAGTTGGTTCACCTCTGCGTATGTTCGGCACACGTCTTCCCAACGGTCTGTAAGACCAAGAGCCCGCGCCTGTTCAAGTAAGTTGGTAAATTGACCACCTGGCATCTCGTGAAGATAGAGGTCTGCATCAGGTGCTTTCATTCCACACTCAAACGGAGAGTAGTGTTCCCGAACTGCTCCCCAGTAGTGCGTTAACTGCCGGAGAGGCTCGGGGTCGAGACCTGTGTCGAGGTCAGTGTTCCGTGTTGCTTCGACGATGGCATTGAGGTTTGGTTGGCTTGTGAGTCCAGCAAAAGGCGCCATGGCGGCGTCCACAATACTCGCTCCATGCCGAGCAGCTTCCAGACAACTTGCGAGCGAAGCACCTGATGTGTCGTGGGTGTGAAAATGGATCGGAAGACCAACTTCGTCATGGAGTGCTTTTGCCAATCGGCCTGCAGCAAATGGCTTGCAAAGACCAGCCATATCTTTGATTGCCAGAAGGTGAGCGCCTCGTTTTTCAAGCTCTTTTGCAAGGTCTACGTAATACTTCAGTGTGTACTTGTCTCGTTTGGGGTCGAGTACATCGCCGGTGTAACAGACAGTGGCTTCGCATAGGGCCCCACTCTCCTGAACAGCAGTCATGGCGACTTCCATGTTTGGGACCCAATTCAATGGATCAAAAACTCGAAATACGTCGATTCCAGCCGATGCAGAT
>JAUWWJ010000162.1 GCA_030616935.1 Planctomycetaceae bacterium | reverse complement strand
TTGATGTTGATTTTATTTTGCCGCCAGACGAGCGTGCTGTGCAGGAAGTTGCATCCATTGATCAAAACGGCAATCTTGCAACTTCGATGAAAGACACGTACGAGCCAGGCACGTACAAAGCCCGCTGGCAAACTGTTTCTGGAGTTCGACGAGAACTGGTAACAGCCGTCAACATTAATCCCATCGAAGGCAATCTAGAGCGAGTTTCGCTCTCCGAATTACCTGACTCCTTACCCGGCATCCCGTTTTTATACGACAGGGCTAACGACCTTGAACCTCGTGACGAGAGTCGTGGTGGTACATCTCTGGTGCGGCCCTTATTACTCATTTTGTTCATCGTCTTCGTCTGTGAACAAATACTGGGCTATGCCGTGAGCTACCACAGAACAAGCAAGAGAACATAAACCTTTCACTTTTCAGCCTAACGATGACGCATAACATTCCTGACACCATAGCGCACACTTTATTCTGCGTGACAGAGCATGTTGATTACCGTATCTCGAGCGGCCTTCTCGACAGCTTTTCTGAATGGTGGCACATGCCCGCTCTCGTGGTATGTGTCGCAACTGTCGCAGCATTCGTATTGTGGGTATATCACCTTGATGCTGCCGAAATACCTCGTTGGAAAGGTGCGCCTCTGGCACTGCTGCGCATCTTTGCGTGGATTATCTTACTTCTTGGCTTGCTCGACATCAGCCGCACAGCAGAACATGAAATCAGTTTTCCATCCCGAGTTGCTGTGCTTGTCGACGGAAGCGCAAGTATGACGCTGGCTGCTAACGCCGGACCCGATAACGCAATACCGAACCAGACAGCAGAAGAGACGAGTCGAGCAAAGGTAGCGAAAAACATTCTCCACAACACCCCCCTTGTCACTTCCCTTCGTGAGGTGCATGAAGTGTCACTGTGGAGTTTTTCAACCGATTCCGAAAAACTTGTCTTACTTCCTCAGGAGACACAACCAACCGTGCGTCCCGTGACACAGAATGCTCCTCAGGAATGGCATGACAAGTTGCTCTCACAGGGAACGGAAACACGACTCGGCGATGCTCTCCTGAATGTCATGCGGCGTGAACCTGACGAATCACTCGCTGGCATTATCCTCCTCACGGATGGTGGAAATAATTCGGGAGTGGACCCAATACAAGCGGCAGCTACGGTCGCCAATTCATCGACTGAGGTGCATGTTATAGGACTTGGATCAGAGCGATTGCCTGCAAATGTACGTGTAGCTGATCTCCTCGCTCCACCACGTATTTTTCCAGGCGACAGTTTTAGTATCACTGGTTATCTCCAGAGTCAGGGCCTTGAAGGTGAGATCGCTCAAGTTGAACTTCTTGAAGCTGAAGCGGGTACTATGATCGATGCTTCTTCTAAAGAGCCCGCTGGCCGCATCATAGACACAACTGAAGTACGATTAGCGGCTGATGGTGAACTCTTAGCCGTACGTTTTGACCTGGATGGGCTGGACAATCCGGGCAGCCGTGTGCTTGCAATCCGCGTAATTCCTCCACAAACGGATAGTCGCTCAGGAGATAATTTAGAAGCTGCGGACATTGAAGTTGTCGATGCAAAAACTCAGGTATTGCTTTTATCCGGTGGCCCGAGTCGGGAATATCGTTTCTTGAGAAATGTACTCCAGAGAGACCAGAGCTTTGCCGTCGATGTTCTTTTGAATTCTGCACCGTCGGGAATATCGCAAGATGCTCGTAAAATCCTTGATGGCTTTCCAGAAAGTAGGGAAGCACTGGATGAATATGATGTTATCGTTGCAATTGACTACGACTGGGAGCAATTAGACCCTGCATCGACCGCTCGCCTAGAGCGTTGGGTGAGCGAAGACTCTGGAGGCCTCTTCTTCGTCGCCGGTAACGTCTATATGGAAAGCTGGTTGACCAACCGACGCTTTGAGGCAATCCGAAATCTTCACCCTGTTGAACTTCGCCGCGGCGAGCAAATCATGCTTACGCCACAACTCTCCGCCATTGATCCACTACCACTCCGTTTCAGTCCTGACGGCAACGATAGTGAGTTTTTATGGCTCTCCTCAAATCCGATTGCGAGCCAGACAATCTGGAGTGAATTCCCAGGATTCTACGCGTGCTTTGATACATCGGTCGCTAAACCGGGAGCCACCGTTTATGCCAGAATTGGACGGGATGAGGGACTTGGACTTACCCGTGGAGGCCCAATCTATTTTGCGGGCCAACTCTACGGATCTGGCACAGTCTTTTATGCGGGGTCTGGAGAACTCTGGCGAATACGTGGTGTCGATCCAGCCGCTCATGAACGGCTCGTCACGCAGACAGTGCGGCACGTTGCGAAAGGACGACTTCTACGAGGATCAAGCCGAGGCAGACTCATGCTTGAACGCGATCGTTATCCAGTTGGAGAGACGATTATCGCGCGTATCATGGACACCTCGGATGACATTCAACCCGAAATCGAAGTAATCAGCCCTGATGGACAACGTATTCAGGTGCCAATCGTCTCAGATCCAGTTCGAGCTGGTGGTCTCCAAGGCAGCTTCATCGCATCGAGTGAAGGTAGCTGGCAGATCGTCCTCACTATTGATGGCAACCAAAATGACCGGACCATTCGTCGGATTCAAGCAACACTACCAGACAGGGAACTGGCCCACCCAAAACTTGAGCGAGAGATTTTAAGTCAGGTTGCTATGACTACAGGTGGCTCCACCTGGTTTCCAACTGGACCAACAATGAATACGGCTGATATCACAAAGATGGTCAACTCGCTCAAAGACCGCTCTCGTAAAGAATATGAAACTGGCGAAAATGACAAAACATTCAAAAAGACCTTGAACGCTTTTTTACTGGGTATTGGAATTTTCCTCCTTTGCAGTGAGTGGATTCTTCGAAGATTGGTAAAACTCGCTTAGTCCATTTGCCAGCAGACTGGCTTCAGAGTCACGTATTATGATTGCTTCAAGTATTCCACTGAAAAAAGAACCAGAAACTGGAAAACACCCACGTGGCAAGATGCATGGTTCAACAAACGACTACAAGCTTTCTCAGTTTCTCAAGCGAATACGGAAACGGGCTCGGCGATGGATTCTCGTTGAGGCGATTTCACTTATTGGGCTATCGATAGCGGCGTGGTTCTGGAGCACGCTCCTACTTGACTGGCTTATTGAACCTCCGCCAGTGGTGCGGCTCCTGGCTATAGGAACACTTTGCCTTTGGGTCAGTACAATTGTTCTAAACCGTCTCATCAGGAGGTTGCGTGCGCCATTACGAGATGAACAACTCGCATTACTTGTTGAACGGACGCACCCGGAGTTACAGGACAGTCTTTCGACAGCAGTAGAACTGCGTCTCGGTGAAACGCAATCGACTCTGTCGACAATTGACGTCAGTCTCCTTGAACGTACTACGTCGATTGCTGCTGCATCTATCAAGCGAATCACGATGGGACGCCTCTTCAGACGCACTTATCTTCTGCGGAAAGCTGGGCTGAGTGGTTTTTCTGTTGGAACAATGGCTGCCGTGCTCGTTCTCCTGCCGGCTGTTCGTGAGACGTGGGTGCAACGGATGCTGTTGTTGAGTGACACTTCCTGGCCACGTCAGGTTACTCTTTCGATAGCTGGCTTTCCAAATGGTGTTCGAAGAGTTGCCCGTGGAGCAGATGTTGAAATTCTTGTGACGGCTCAATCCACTGGACAATTACCCAAATTTGTCGAACTGCAACACCGAGGAAAAGAAGGCTGGACGACTCACCGCATGGGAACTCGCGGTGCTTCTGAGGAGAAAACCCAACTGTTTACGTACATCATTAAAAAACCAAAAGAGGATCTGGCCATTGAGGTTCGCGGAGGTGACGGCAGACTTCGGGACTTACGCCTCGAAGTAGTAGAGCCTCCATCATTAGCCACAATCAATCTACAAATCACTCCGCCTAAGTACATCGGTGGTAAGCCAAGACCCCTTGCTGCAACTCGTCTTGTCGAAGTACCAGCAGGATCCACTCTCTCAATCACCGCCGAATCATCAAAGCCGCTATCCAGAGCGACCATCCGTTCAATTCCCATACCATCGGCACGACAGAATCTCACAACGGGCACACAAGCCTCCGACGCCCAAACCATGAAAAAAGAATCTCTTGTCGCACAACTCACAACGAAGCCATCAGAAACATCAAGCCAGAACATTTCTCTCGATAAACAACCGCGACGTCTCTCCGGAACACTTGGCCCGGTGCTCGACGATTGCATCTTGGACATTGAGTTCACAGATACTACTGGCATTACGAATCAAAAGCCCATTCGCTTTCAACTACTCTCTCGGGCGGACCTGCCTCCAGAAATTGAAGTCACTCCTGATGGCATCTCATCAGTGATCACAACTTCTGCAGCCATTCCGATTACAGGCAGGATTCAAGATGATCATGGGCTCGCTGAGGCAACAGTCTCTCTTCGACGCACCACAAACAGTGCTGCTGACTCAACTGATACCGAGCTCCAGCAGACATCGATTTCACTCGCAACCCATTCATCCACCGTACTTGATCTCGTCAAAGAAGCATCACCCCGCATTGAATCTGCATCACTCCCGGCCAAGGTTGATGATGAACTGGAATTGATTGTCTCTGCAAAAGACCGGTGTGGTCTTGCGGGTGGCCCTCAAACAAGCACCACAGAGCCTTGGCGACTCCGTGTTGTTTCACCAGAAGTTCTTCTCGCGATGCTCGAGGCCAGAGAGGTCATTCTTCGTCGCCGATTCGAGAGCCTGATTGCAGATTTCCAGCAGAAACGGGACCGGGTAGTAACCGATGTCACAGCAAAGGAAGAAGGCAACGAGACAACAACATCCCAACTTGCTGAAGCGACTTCCAGGGCGAATGGAGAAACCAGTGAGATCGCAGCATCATTCCGAGATATCTCGGATGAATTATTCAACAACCGGCTTCTTACTGCACCACTCGAGGAACGTCTGCTGAATCAGATAGCAACGCCGCTTGAAAAAATTGTAAGTGGACCAATCGAGCAATTACGCCTGGCGGTCTACGATTCGGACCAGCCGACAGACGCAAATCGCCTTATTCAGAAGGCTGACACCTGCCTTGATCGCATGCGGTCGGTGCTTGATAAAATGATTGAGTTGGAGACGTATAATGAAGTTAT
>JAUWWJ010000295.1 GCA_030616935.1 Planctomycetaceae bacterium | reverse complement strand
CTCTATCCAATTGAGCTAGGGGTGCAGTTTCTCCACACAACAATACACCGTTATTCCTTGTGGTCCAAGCGGAGTCTCAAGAACCCGTTTTCATCGACATCAAACTGCTCATCGAGTACGTTCCAGCCAATCCCATTAGAACCTTGACTCATTGCCGATATGACCAAACTACTGTCTCCGTTCGGCTGAGAAGCCTCACCAGTTGGAGGCCCAAACCCCGCAGGCTGTCTTAGTGATGCGTGTGGCCACACAACAGCTCCGTTGACAACTCTCCCAACTGAATCACTGGCATATGTGTTTTCCTTGCTGACCGACCGTGATGGTGGCGTACTCATCGCCAGAAGGCCAAGGCCGGGCGGGGCAAAGGCGGCAACAGGCGTGACACCAAACATTGTCTCGAATGCTGAGAGTGTCTTCGCAACATACTCAAATTCAGATGCTGACCGAACAGGCACGATGATCACTTCGGGAAATGCCATGAGCTTCGGTGGCTCTCCACGTGCAAAAGCAAGAATTTCGCTGAGCTGCTGGTGTCGGGCGATCCATACTGTAACTCGACGGCGCTGAAACAAACGCACGAACTCATCAGCAGAGACTGCTTCTTGGCAGGCTTCAAACGACACGGATAGTTGATGAGAATGGGCGTCAGCAAATACATCATGCAGCGGATCATCTTTCTGAAGCGTCACAAGCAGACGATCAAATCGTCTTAGAACACAACACCCACTTAATGCTTCTGCAAAGGCCGCATACGTAACATCACACTTTGGATTGTGATGAAATCGATCGAACACCGCTCGAGCTACTGTTTCCTGAAGCGCGAGACGGATAACTGAAGGACTCTGCCCACTGGGAACAAGCGGCCCAAATCGCATGGTGATTCTTCGCCGTAATGGCCACGGTACTTTAAAGAAAAACTTGCCACCTGAAAATGAAAAGATGCTGCCCCAGAGACCATCGATAGCCAAGGGGACAGCAGGGGCATCAACACGCTTCAGAATTCGCTCGAGCCCGCGTTTAAACCCAAGCACTTGCCCTGTCCTTGATATGCCCCCCTCACAAAAGATTCCAATAAAATCGCCGTTGGCTAATCCACTTTCTATTTCTTTGAGCGCCCGAGCAATCGATTTTGGATGGGGATCAAAAAGAATAAATTGCCATTGCGCTGCGAGTCTCTTTAGAAACCGCCCATGAATATTTGGGCCGTAGACAACCATCCTCACCGGTCTTCGAGCTGCAAGGACCACCAAAAAACCGTCAAGCCATGAGATATGGTTTCCGACAATGACAGCTGGCCCGGAGGCTGGAAGACTCTCTGCCCCCTGAATGCGAAACCGGTACACCAGCCGCACCGTCCAATCCACAAACAGACGCAGAGACGATCGAGGCGCTGAAAGAATCGCAGCAACCGTTGCAACACCGGCAAGCAGTGCAAAGATCAGAAAAACCCCTCGTGCTGAGAACAGTGGCTTCGCCAGTTCCTCAGCGCCAACGGGCATTCGTAAGACATAGTAGCCAAGAGACGAAGCCAACATGCCTGTGAATACCAGCAAATTTGTCGACGCCAGTGTTGCCCCCAAACGATCCGGTGGGCTTTGTTCCTGAAGATAGGCTTCAAGAGGCACATCAAACATGCCTGCGCCAACGCCAAGAAGAAAAAGCCATACGGCAGCTGTAATCAAACCAAAGGAAAGCG
The DNA here is from genome assembly GCA_030616935.1 of Planctomycetaceae bacterium. The sequence goes on along the minus strand of JAUWWJ010000295.1, from coordinate 1,843 downwards.
ATCCGTTTGGCTGAAAAATTTCCTGGCTGGAAAAGGAGAGGGCAAGGCAGGCAACTGACATAATGATGCCACCAACTGGCACGATTCCAAGATTGACTTGGGAATCTTCATCAATTCCTTGGCCAGAAAGCCGACCCGCAAGGAGGCTGCCGCCTCCTATGCCAATCACAAGTGCAAGGAGAAGAGGGGTCACTTGACCTTGGGTTGTCGCTCCTGATTCAAACGCGTATTGATCAACATTCAATTGGGCGACTGCAGCGATGCCCCAAAAAAATACAATTCCTGACGCTGCACCAATAAGCTGGCGGACTCTGCACAGGCCGCGCAAATCATCTATCGTTTTTGCGATTCCATTTTTTGGAAACGCCGCCTGTGGATCAGCAGCAGCAACTTTTGGCAGCCGGAGAGAAAGAAGCCATCCAATTGAGGCAATTGAAAAAAGTCCTACCGCTGCTGGCAACGCATAGCCAAAGGGAAGATCAATCATCCAAGAGGGTAGGGGACGGTCTGCATCGGGTTGCGGAGTAAGCCATGTGATATCAGCCAACCAATTACCTGCGGCCATTCCCGCAAGTGTGGCAGCAAGGGACACAAGCGCGAAAACCCCATTTGCTGAAGAGAGTTTTGCCGCAGGCACTGTTTCAGGAATTGTTCCGAGCAGGCTTGGATTCAGTAATGTCGTCTGCAAGCCGAAAAGACCAACAACTCCGAGCAGCAGCCAGAGGCCGAGAGGAATACCTCCCAATACAACGCCAGACCCCGCACCCCATGCAACCGCAATCGCGGCGATAATGCCGATCAGTATCTCAGCAAACTTCCAGGTGATAACAACAGATCTCTTCGAATATCTGTCTGCAAGCCAACCAGCGAGCCACGCAAAGAAGACGAATGGCACGACATACACTGCTGTTCCGACAGCCAGCACAGCAGCAGGAGCCGTACCAACTGATGCCGCAGCTCGTTTCCCCAAGCCTATAACGATCCATCTCGCCATATTGTCGTTCAGCACGGTCAGCGACCGAACCGCCAAGAGCGACACAAAACCAGATGTCGAATCAGACGTCTGGTGTTCGGATGGGGATTTTTTCACGTCCGAACCCCGCCTTGAGACAGTACGCAAGTGCTCAAATTGACTCCACGCACGCTGATTATTGACTTTTCGATGAAGTAATTGACGGCAGTCAAAAACAGGTTAAACCTAAACGACAGCGGGAACTTTACCGCCCGTTTGCGAACCTAGCAACCTCTAGCGTATCCTATAAGTGATTTTCAGCACTTGTTCTCGTTATCGGAGTCTCTCACATGTCACATACCCAATCTCTCCCCCACATGATCATACGACGACTTCCGCTCATACTCGCGGGTTTCGTTGCTAGCGTGGTACTTGCTGGTGCAGGGTATGCCCAACAAGTAGTCTATTACTCACCCGTAGTAGCACAGCCAACTCCATATGTGAGTCAATACACCCCTTCCGGCACATATTCGGCTGTTACAGCGTATTCGGCTCCGGTTGCAGCTGTTCCGACCAGTTCGGTAGCGGTGACGAGCTACTATGCTCCGGCAACAACGGCTTACTATGCTCCGGCTGCGACTACTTCGTACTATGCTCCAACAACGGCATATTACGCACCAACAGCCGCTTATTACGCACCGACCGCATACGCTACACCATATTATTACCGCAGGGGCCTCTTCGGCCGCTATCGTCCTGCACGTAGAGTGGTCTATCCAGCCTACTAATCGATAATTTCACCAAAGCGAATCAAACTTTTTGAATTCGCAACGCCGTGATTCTTGACCGTCCCTTCGGGCGATCTATAGTGGGGCGAGTATGCGAATGCCT
>JAUWWJ010000167.1 GCA_030616935.1 Planctomycetaceae bacterium | reverse complement strand
CGCGAAACTTAAGAAAATTTTCGTACTTCCAAAGAGGGAACTCCACGATGATCTTCTACAAACCCCGAAAGATAAACCGACAGGAATGTGAGAATTGGAGGGATGTCGCATTGCCCAATAATTTTCGACCTCTTGGCTTTCAAAACCAAGAAAAAAAACAATACCTCCCAAGTGTCTAACCTAAAAAGGCCGTGGAGGTTAGACCGCAACTCTTGCTTTCCATCGGTTTTTACTTGAAATTCTTGACGTTTTCGAATCTCTACATGTTTTAAAAATTCAATCATCTGCGTATCTTTCATCCGAACTCGGTGGCGGCAGTCAGGGGCATGCCATCAAGTGGATAGAAGAGTATCGGGTAGAGCTGACCATGCTTGCCATTTGACGAATTTGTCTTCGTTGAATCCGATTCATACCAGCAGAAAGGGTCCCTGACATGTTTTTTGCAACATCTCGGTTGGGTAGTCGAAAAAATCCAACAACTCAGTCAGAACACAACCTTAAAGATGTCACTGATGAACTCGTGCATCCAAGTCGTGTTCTATTCACCGAGGAAGTAATACTTGGTATTTGTATGGTAATCACGGGGCTGCTCTATGCATTTGCACAGATGCCAAGCACTGTACTTTCTACTGCTTCGGCAAGTAAGTCCTTGATGAAGCGTTCTATTGCGGGCTTCGCACCTGCAAGCAGGATTGATTCTGACGCGAATGGCGTTGCACTAATCAATGCAGCACAGCCGATGCTAACTGCATTGCGGAAAGTGAACGCACTCGAAAAAAATCGAGACTTTAGCCCTAGAACACAGGCCGCGTGGGAATCAGTTCAAAAAGAAGGGAAAGAATTGGCCACTCGCTTAGTGCAGATTCGCGGCAAGGCCCTACCCCTCTGGATTCATGATGCTGAAAAAACTCGGATTGTGCGCCTTGAAGAAAAGCTTACAGACTTGCTTGGCGAAACCCGGGATATAATTCACTCACTTCGTGTGCAATCACTCTCGCCAGAGCAACAGGATGCCTTGCAGACAGCCCCTGAAAACAGGACTGACGAGCAAGCTGACCTGGCATCTCATGCGAAGAATGCCACTTCAGTTTCATGGGAAACGGCGGCTAGTACTCTTGCTGAACCCCAACGTGTCACAGCAGAAAACCTGTGCGCCCTTCTTCGTGATGCCAAAGAGAACTACCGAGGCATTAGCTCATGTCGTGACGTACTTAACTACGATTATTGGATGGCGGTCTCAACAATCGGATCCACACCAGATGGCATGAAAGCACGTGAATCACTACAACGAGCGGGTCGAGCTGCTCAAGCTGGTGACCTTGAGGCAGCACAATCTGCGTACGAGGAAGGACTCACTGCGTTGCAGGCAAGCATCATTGAAAACCCTACGCTCAGCAACAAGCCTGGAGTGATTGAAGAAATCAGCAATCAGATTGGTAATTATAAAAAAGTTGTTGAGGAACAAGGAAAAGAATTTGATACCACATTCAGTTTAGAGAATGTGCTTCGATCAAACTCTTAAATCAAGAAACAACTGGTAGCGGCACGGGCCGGCGGTCAACGTATGACCTGTCCGGCCCGTGTTGTTTCTCTTTTATGCAGAAGATCCGCTGGCTTGATAATGCACTCTGTCACAAGCCACTGATTGCGTTTTTCCAGCGTCACAGTGGCGCTGACAATCGCGACGCCCTCCTCTCTCTCTACCATTCGACCAGTGACTCGAACAAGCAAATTGGCGACTGCCGTAGGAAATTCTTGGCCGTACAGAACGTCTACCTCGAGATGTGTTATGAGAACCCGCCTCGGCTTAATCTCTAAAACTGCCTTCTCAGCCTGCTCCTGAACCGGTCTTATTTCGGGGGCAATCGCAGCAAGGAGAGTCTCAAGATCTTTCTTCTCAACAGCCTTAGCAAGCTCGGGTAGCAAGAACTCTACCTGCTCACGATCAGTCTGAATAAAAAAATCAATTGCGGCCACTCCGCACCCGGCTGCACATATCAGCAATGCCACAACCACCCATTTGTACTGTCCACTTGATCGCCACATCCAGATGAAAACAAATGTGAGCAGTAGGAATGAAGCGAGCAGCGGAAGAGTGTCCTCATAGGGCATGAAGTCGTAGAGCCTGTTAATGTTTTTTCGATGCGGATTGTTTCGAGCTCGCATTGACCACGCTCACCACAACAAATCCAGCTGCAAAAGCTACACCAACCCAGCCGACATTCGCCCATACGCTCAAGCCAGCACCAATACTCGCAGCTATAATCGCAGCGAGCATTACGGCGTTCACAACAATCCGCAAAATACCTTTGGGCATGGCATCACCGAGCAAAGATGGGCTATTCATCATGAAAAAGAATGCGATGTATGCAATTGGTAAAAGTACCATGCCAAAGTTACTTGTAGGCACCGCAAGCCAGAACCTTGCCTGATCATCTCCCCACAAGGCAAGAAATCCAAGGCCACCAACAATACCCGGCAATAGTGCCCCAAGTCGCTGAACAACACGGTCACCATCGCGCCCTGTCATCTCAGTCACACAGAATCCATTAATAACCATGAGGATCACTATCGTTGAAATAGCCATCCCAAGAACGCCAATACCAAAAACTTTTTGTGTGAGACCACCCTTCCCGAACAGGTTTTCTAAAGCAGATGCAAGATCAAGAGAATCCCTCTTGATCAACATATATGCAAGCTTTCGATCAGCTAACGGCAGAGCATCGATCTTCGAATTCATTTCTGACTGACTGAGGACAGAAGGTTCTTCAGAGACCGACTCCGCCTTGACTCTTTGTTCGAGGTTTTGCCTATATGAACCAGTGATATCTGCAGCAGGTTGATTAATAAATGCTTCATCAAATCGAGCATGAAACTGGCTAGCAGCAGCAATCACAACACAGCTCGTTGCGACAAGAAATGGGATAAAGAGGCCTGTTGATAGATCGAAGGCAGCAAGTCCCCTAAAAGCTCTATCCCAGCCCTTGCGGAGCATTGAGTATGGCAAGAGAAACGTCATATTGATTCCAACCGCAGTAGCGGCAGCGGCTATCATCCGTTCACGTTGCGCACGAAGAATTGTTGCAGTCCAAAACTCAGGATCACTTGACTCATCAATGAAACTATGCAGACCACTTACCGGACGCCAAAGAAGGCTGAAGTCTGGCACAAAACCTTTGGCAATACTTATCCAATCTAATTCGCCTTTCCAGGACATTGCCACTACAACACCAAAAAAACTAAGTACCACAAGCCCGACCATTGCTTTGAGAGACAACTCGAAGATTTTTACTCCCCATCCTGGTGAGTCATAAAACCAGACCACCGCAGCAGCGAGTAAAAATAAACAAAGCACGCAAATGTTTTTCGCAGAATCACCGGCAAGATATTGTGGAAATAAATTCTGTTGAAGCGCTGCTGTACCCAGAGAAAACTGCGGCATCGCCCAGACCAGGTTTGCCATCATTGCAGCGAGAAGCCAGCCCCAACCGAGTACCGGACTTACATGCTCATTCATCGCCTGAAAAGGTCGCTTTCCAGTCGAGAGGGTTACGTATGCAATCGCAGAAAGCATTACGATCCCGAGCATCATCATGAGGGGCTGTAACCAGAGAAACTCATACCCACCAATGACTCCCAAATAAAGCGATCCAGCCAGAGATCCACCACCGAGCGTTATGGCTGACTGCAACCAACCTGGCCCCGATAGTCGTGTATACGTTGCAAGAGTACGTCCAACACCAGCAGCCTGAGCTTCTTCAAGTTGTGATCGCTCCGTCAATAGACGATCGTGTATCTTTTTTTCTGAACTCATCCAAGGATTCCTTGCTATTGCTCAAAACCGAATTGAAAATTTTTTCTTGCAACATATGAGATGGCAGGTTCAATTCAATGAAAAAACCAAGGACTACCACCCCTCGACAGTTAACAAAACACAACACAATGGAAAGTCATTTTTCCATCAGCTACCTCCTCTAGAATTTTGACAAAATAACGTTGACTTCATAGAGCACTGTACGAAACGGGTACAAGAAGCCTATCCTGAAATACAATCGGCTTCCGTAGCCACCGCAAGTTCAGTGCTGCACGAACTAATAGCGTCACCTGAAGGAAGAACATATGACTAGAAACATCTCCCCTCAAGAACTTCTGAATCGTTTTCAAAATAACAAATCCATCAGAATCATTGACGTTCGCACACCAGGAGAATTTGGCACCCTTCATGTTCAGAGTGCAGAGAACATGCCACTTGATCGCCTTGACCCAGCATCGCTGGCTTTGAATCCTGGTACAGACGGATTCCTGTACTTCATCTGCCAGTCCGGTGGTCGTAGCAAAAAAGCCTGTGATGCCATGTCTACCGCTGGTTTTAACAAAGTCTTGAATATTGAAGGAGGAACCGTCGCCTGTGAAACTGCGGGCCTTCCCGTTGTTCGAGGTCGAAAAGCAATATCTCTAGAAAGACAGGTCCGAATTTCAGCAGGATCACTCGTTTTTGCTGGTGTCCTCTTGGCAGCATTCGGCGGAATGAACGAAATCCGACTTGCCGGCTTATGTCTTGCCGGTTTTATTGGAGCAGGTCTTGTTTTTGCCGGCATCACCGACACATGCGGAATGGGGATGGTCATTGCAAAAATGCCATGGAATCAGTCGCCGTCTTCTGGAAGCACAAGCAAAACAACAGGGCTTCTGATAGCGATTATCATTGGAACAGTTACGCATGTCCTTGCCGAAACCCACACGGAGGACACGCTTTCCAAGGTCAAGCACGCCGTAATGATTCAAGACGCTATTCTCATTGATGTTCGTGAGCCAAAGGAATGGTCACGTGGCCATCTATCTCTTGCGAAGTCTCTTCCCCTCAGCGAACTTCGAACCGCTGCCGAGAACAATTTACACGACCGGCTTCCCAGTAATAAAATCATCTACTGTCACTGTCTGTCCGGCGGCCGCTGCCTTGAGGCGGCGCGTATTCTATTATCTCATGGCTATGACGCACGTGCCTTGCAACCGGGCTATCCAGATCTTATTGAGGCTGGATTCACTCAAGCCACCAGAAAATAGGATG
>JAUWWJ010000394.1 GCA_030616935.1 Planctomycetaceae bacterium | reverse complement strand
TTACAAGAACCGCATTGACTAAGTCATTATGAAGTTCAGGGAACTCTCGCTCGATTGATCTCGCCGAGTATAGAACATTCACTCGATACCGGAGAATTGGCACAAGTGATTTCAACGCAAGTAATCCAAACCCAAAAAGACCAACAAGCAGCCACGTCCATCGGAGCCAAACAGGCATTCCGCCAGTTATCAACCAATGCTCGAGAATAACACCGAAGAGTAACCAACCAAATCCTGCGATAGCCGTCGTCAGAAAAAAAGTTGCAACCGCCACACTTTTGTAATTTGAACTCGTTTCGGCGAGCCGTTTATCAAGATATTTCGCGGCCCGCGAACGGTCCGCCCCCTGCCAATCATGCAGCACTAACTCAGAGTCAGCTTGGTTGCCTGCTATTGCCATGGGATGTCTCACTTTGCTTCAAACACCGTCAACTCCGGAAGGAGCGGGCATATCCGGTACCCCAAATCCACCTGCCTTTTGACTCGTCTATTTCTTGCCACCGGCATGGAACACGTTGACGTCACTAGAATAACTCTCCTATTGTACGACTCACAGCTGAAAAAAACCCCTTATTGTAGAATTGGGCCTAATTTCAAGATGCTTCCTGACGCAGAGAGTTTTCGGCGACTGGTTGACGGAAGGGCTACTGGTCTCGTTGCTACCATAGGTCGGACTGGTCTCTCTGTAATTGAACTTCCGTATGCGGCTCTCGTTCGGTTGCGGAATTACGGCTACGACCACGACCTTGTCACCGTGAATCGTGCATCCGCACCTGTTATTTCTGTCGGAAATCTCACCCTTGGTGGAACTGGCAAAACTCCACTTGTTGCATGGCTGGCGCAATGGTTCGATCAACACAACAAAAAACCTGCCATCATCAGTCGTGGCTACAAAGCCGAAAAGGGACAACTCAGCGACGAAGCAGCAGAATTAAAAGTTCTCCTACCAACTGTTCCACACTTTGCAAACAAGCGAAGAACTATTGCAGCAGAGGATGCCGTTGCGAAAGGTTCAGATGTCTTGCTCCTCGATGACGGATTCCAGCATCGACAAATCAAACGTGATATTAATTTAGTCACAATCGATGCAACTGATCCATTCGGCTGTAATCGTCTCTTCCCCCGCGGGCTTCTTCGCGAACCACTTGGAGGATTGAGCCGAGCAGATGCTTTGATTCTGACACGAACGGACCAGGTCTCAACAAAGACGAGAAATGAGATTCGAGAACGATGCTTTCAGTTCGTGGGATCACAGAATAAACCATGGATTGAAACAGAACACAAACCGTTAAATCTTCGGTTTATTGACGGAACCGTACAGCCTCTAAAAACACTTCGACACAAACGCACACTAGCATTATCAGCAATTGGAAATCCGGCCGCTTTTCTTACCACACTGAAGACACTCGGACAGGAACCAGTTGCCACCCTCGCCTTCCCTGATCATCACACGTACACCACCGATGACATTCACCACATTTCAGAAGAGGCTGAAGCCGTGGGTGCTGAAATCGTCGTGACAACACTGAAGGATCTCGTCAAACTTCCTGAAGTAGGCTTTCGCGATAGACCGCTTTGCGCACTCGAGATTGGCATACAATTCCAGTCGGGACTTCAAGACCTTGAAACTCTTCTGGAGAAGATTCCGTAACAGACCGGAAAGAAAGTGTTGCAATGCATTTTCTGCGAGGAACTACTTTTTCTTTTTCTCATTGTGGAGAGTATGACGACGAAGTCGTGAAGAGTACTTCTTTAGATGAAGTTTTTCTCCTCCGGACTTACGACGCAACGTATAGTTCACGTCACCGGTCTCTTCACACACAAGGTGAATCACTTCCAGCTTTTTTTTACTCTTGGCCATTCAATCAGATCTCAAAAAGGGCAAACAACGGCGACACTTCGCAAGAGAGTCTCGCCCAAGCCTCTTAAAATAGAGGCTTCGTAACGCCTTCGCAAGCGGTGGCAGTCGCACCCGGGTTGAAAAAGGTCACATCTGACTAATCCTATGAAGCCTCTACCACGCCACGGTCGATGCTTAAAAAGGCTGTTTCTTACTAAAAACGTGGCACTTCTCCTCTAAGAGGCGTACCATCCACTGACCGGCACTCTCCCAAGACATAGGTCTGGCACCTTCAAACGTAATGGCGAGCACAAAACTACCCTACGAAGAAGATCCGTCGAAAAAGCTTCGCATGGATTCTGCAACTGCGGGGAATCGTCGTGATGGAACCGGGTGGGCGGAAAAAGTCACTGCAAGCAATAGCGTTCGGTCTGTCTACCTTAGCCTTACGACACATCTTATCGTTGCAATAATTCTAACACTCTGGGCTATATCCCCTGAGAACCAGTCGAATCGCTTATCCCCAGTCATCATTGATTTCGGCACAGAGCCAGAGCAGGAATGGGGAGAGACCAACGGCGACGATAACACTGCAACTCTACTTACAGAGGCCGATGAAAAAGATGATCCTCTCGAAACGTCAGAAGAACGCTCTGATTCGAGTGAAGAAGAAGTCACGGCTCCTGATGAAAACCAGACAAATCAACAGATGCAAACAGCAGACCTTAATAAGGAAATGGCTCCTGGCAGTCCTGTTTCTGAAAAAACTGCTACGAAATCACAGCCCAGCCTCAGACAGGTGATGCCCAAGGAATAGCAAGATAACAAAAAGAAGGACATGCAGAGGGGTGGCGGCACCAGAGTAACTGCTTCAAGTGCGGATGCCAAAACTGCTCTATCACAGCGTTCGGGAGCCGCACGAGGA
>JAUWWJ010000144.1 GCA_030616935.1 Planctomycetaceae bacterium | reverse complement strand
CCGATGACGGCATTCAGATCAATAAACGCTGAAGCGTACTTCTCAGGAAGTACGAAATCTTCCTGAGACATAAAATAAAGAAAGTGTTTGATAAATTTATTGAGTGCAGTGTGATTGGCTTCCTCTATTTGGTAGTACGTCGTGTCTCGCAGATGGACAAGTACTGCCAGAAATTGTGCAGCCATGTGCTCGTATTCACCTGCATGGAAGTGCTGCATCAACCGTGTCGCATCAAAACCAAGAAGCGGACTACTCGGCACAGACAGATTCGCTGACGCCTGTTGGCTCGCAGCCGCTCCTTTGCCCCCACCCCCTACTTCTTGACCACCACCTGCAAGCGACGACATGCTTTTCTCCTAATGCGATTTTTTTGGTTATGACACTTATGAATCTCTACACGCAATCTAATCAAACCTCGACGAGAACGCGACTCATCGGCGTGCTTTACGCCATACTCAAAGAAACAGAAAGTCTGAAAGTTTTTGCCAGACTGTCCAGCTCGCAATAACAATAAAACCAATGGCTGAAAACCAAAGCAGAACGTCCCATGCTTTTTTCGGAGCAAGCCGTTGATCAATGTCGCAGTACCGAAAATAGAGGACAGCAATGGCAAGCGCATCCAGCATCACAGCCTGCGCAACACCACTTGCTAACACCATCGCAACAGGGGCACGGAATAAAAACGCCATCGCTAATGCAGCAATGACCCAAACCACGCACGTAACTCGAACGGCTTTGCGACGTGAAGCCTCATCGCCTGGCAACAACCCGGCGAGCACCAAGCCGTCGGCAACCATTCGAGAATTGCCTGCTGCAGCAACAAAAAAAGTGGAATACAAAACTGCGAAAGCACCAAGCAAGAATACCTGCTGAATCCAGACACCAAAGATTGGTACATACATTTGACCAAGCGTGCGTACCATTTCATTTCCTGAAGGCACCAGGCCAAGACGGCCCAGAGTCGCTGCACCCAGCACATAGAAGAAAACTGTAACCGCCGTATACACAATCATCGACAGCCATGCATCGAGCTGCATGACTCGCATCCACCCTTTGGCATTGGCTGCCCAGCCTTCGGAAGAGGAATGTGCACCGACTGATTTGCCATACCCCTTCTCAAGGCACCAGTATGGATAGACCATCAACTCAGCAGCCCCAACACCAATGATGCCAAGAGCCGCAAGCGCGACCGAGAAACCACCACTCGCTCCCTCTAATGATGGAGTCAGCCCGGTTATCCACTCTTGACTGGAAACGGCCCAATTGGGATCAGCCTGAAGCATGACAACAGCAAGAAAAGTAAATAGCGTAAAAGCAAGAACAAGAACGAGTGACAGTTGCTCAATGAGTCCGTACCGACCACCTGCAAGAAGAACTCCCGTGAGTATTGCCATCAGAACAGAATAGATAGAGGCATCGTACGGAGCCTTTAGTTCTTTTGATTGGCGGCGTAACACCGTGAGATTGTTTTCCATGGCCAGCACATCCGCATGCCCCTCACGTGCTGCAAGTGCCGTATCAATTTCCGCTTTGGCGAGCTCTTCATACAATTCGCCGGCAACACGACCCGATGTCGTTAGCGGCAAGGCCGCCGCAAGTGATTGCCCTACACCTGCAAGAATACCCCCTTGCTGAACTACGATAAGGACCATCATTACTACCCAGCACCAATAGATCCATCCTCGCCCTGCTACCCGTGGCCCCGGAACTCGGTCAAACGAGGCCAGCGGTGTCCGCCCCCAGGTAATTGCATTACGGCCGATCTCGATTTGCGCTGCAACCTTTACAGCACAGCCAAGAATGATGAGCCATAAAAGACTGAAGCCAACCTTTGCCCCAACAACAGTTGTCGCAATAAGTTCACCACTTCCAACAATTGAGCTTGCCAGGATAATACCCGGCCCAAGAGCAGCAACCGTTTTCCAGAATGTCTTTGGTGGTGGGGAATACGTTTCAAGACTTTCACCCACTCGTTCATTTTCCTTATCAGTCACACCGACCCCTTTATCCAGAAGCCCCCTAACAAAACCAAGCCAAAGCGACGCTCCCGCGTCGTTACACAATCTTTCAATGGCATACGCGTCTTTACTAGATCATAATTAGATCACTGTGATCAAATGCTTACCATTCGCCCATGGGAACCCAAAGAAAACTTCCTTGCAATACAATAAGCACATCAAGTACGTCGAGAGCCATATCCCCGCGATTTAGGATAAACAAGCCATGAAAAAAAAGGTTCGTAAGCAAAACTACAGAATGACCGAACCATCGACACTCGATGCAAATCGAGCTCTTGACCTTGTAGTCGCGCTGATGAAAGTACCAGGACCGAGCTGCCACGAGGAACAGATCGCAAAACAGGTGCGGAGACGGTTGACCGCAGCTGGTATTCCAGCAGCAGCAATCACAACCGACAATGCGCACAAAAAATCGCCAGCTGGAGGCAGCACAGGCAATCTCATTGTGAAGCTTCCTGGAACAATACGGGCACCACGAAGAATGCTCATGGCGCACCTAGATACAGTGCCATTATGCGTTGGCTGCAGGCCGATACAGCGGGGCGATTCTCTTGTTTCGGGAAATCCGAAAACGGCTCTTGGTGCAGACAATCGATCGGGTGTTGCCGCGATACTCAATGCCGTTCTTGAAATCCAACGAAAAAAACTTCCCCACCCGCCACTTACCCTTTTATTCACAATCCAAGAAGAACTCGGTTTGTTCGGCAGTCGTTTTGTAAATGTGAGCAAGCTAGGCAACCCCAAGCTTGCTTGGAACTGGGATGGTCGCGGCCCTGAAAGAATCACTCATGCCGCAATCGGTGGCAGAACTCTATCGATTCAATTCCATGGTATTGCAAGTCATGCCGGCGGAGCTGCCGACCGTGGGGTCAGCGCACTTGTGCTTGCCGGCCTTGCCATTCAAGACATTGTAAGTGGGGGCTGGCACGGTGAATTTCTCCGCGGAGGTAAAGTAGGCACATGCAACCTTGCCACGATCCACGGGGGAGACGCAACAAATGTGGTGACTGACCGCGTTGATATTGAAGGAGAATGCCGTAGTTTCGACCGCCGGCTCCTCGACCGTATTGCTCGTGAAGTCGAGCGAGCGTGCCAACGAGCAGTACGCTCAACAAAAAATTGTCGTGGCCAACGAGGGTCGGTGACATTCCATACCGATATCGAATACGAGCCTTTTTCTATCCCTAAAAATGCCGCTTCTGTAAAAGCCGCCGAGTCTGCCATACGATCATTAGGTATGAAACCTGAACTCCTTACAACACAAGGAGCCCTTGATGCAAACTGGCTCAACGCTCGCGGTATTCCAGTAGCAACACTTGGGGCCGGTCAGGTCGCCGGGCATTCGTTAACCGAGAGACTGGATATTGATCAGTTCCTCACAGGCTGCAAGGTGGCACTTCAACTTGCGACATCACCAGATCTCTCTGCATGACCTGAAGCTAAGTATTTGAAAATTTCTAAGAGCGCTCATACTTACTCAAAATCTGTCGAGTGAAGCACTTCGACTGTCTCGAGGCATATGGTAGCCATAAACTCTGGCAAAATCTCCGAGCGTAGAAATTCTACAAGGGCGGCGGCTCTGACTGTCGGGACTAGAACTTCCAACCGAACAGATCGTGCACGTTGAAGAAGTGGACCATCGGCAAACTGCCGTCCTCCTCCCTTACACTCAGTAATCGTATACCCGGTTACCCCACGTTCAACAAACTCGTCGACAAGATGCTCAGCAACAGCTGAGGGCGCCATGATAGTCAACCGCTTCATTTGACCCAATATTCGCTTACGGGTAGCCAATACGTTATCTGACATCGGAATAAGCGAATCGAGTCCACGGATAGAAAACCTGAGGCCCTCAAGCTCGAATGCTTCCCTCATCTCTTCAAGCTTTCCGAGCACGCTATCGTCGACAAGCTGTACACCAGAAAGATCAATGACAAGGTTCCTTTTTTGGACAAGCCCCACCTGCTCAATTTGTCGCCGGAATGGAATCCAGTTACTAAACACGGCAGAGTCCCGAGCACGAATGAGACTTGTATCCTCTGAGACATCCTCAACTTCGAGGTAGGGCTTAAAGAGAGAGCGAAGCGGGACTCCATTGGCCAAGTGCAGCGATACTTTGAGAATCACTCCAATTAAGACACCAACAAGCAAGTCGGTGACAACGACCATGACCATTGTTGTAATGAAAATCGCAAGCTGCTCACGTCCAATTCGATAAATATGAATGAACTCAGTGGGGTGAGTCAGGCGAAAGCCCGTGTACACGAGCATGGCGGCAAGCGCAGCAAGTGGAATAAGATGAAGAAACGTTGGAATAATTGCCACGCATAGCAAAAGAAAAATTGCATGCCAGAAGTTGGCAAATCGTGTCTTTCCACCGTTATCAATATTTGCCTTCGACCGAACAATTTCTGAAATCATCGGTAGACCACCCAGCAGTGAAGCAATAAGGTTGCCCGCTCCTACTGCAAAAAGGTCCCTGTCCATACTGCTTCGTCGCTTCCATGGATCGACGGCATCTATCGCCTTGGCGCTCAGCACAGACTCGAGGCTTCCAATACAGAAAAAGATGATTGCCCACTTCCACGCTCTTGGGTCAGCGAGGACGGCAAAGTTTGGTAGCGTGATATCGTGAAACATGCCAAAGATTTGTTTTGGCATACTAACAAGGAACTGTTCGCCGAGCTGGTATTCATGTCCCTGAAGGTAGTACGAATGCTCGTGCAGCAGATCAAAGCCATACCCGGCTGGCATTGCCACCAGAAGAACCACGATCGGAGCCGGGACTCTGCGTAAAAATGGCCATGGCTGCACGCAGGCAGGCCACGCGAACATAATGACGAGACTCGCCATGCCGATGACAGCAATCGCGGGATTGGCCTCTGCAAGGAGATGCGGAATATCTGTGAGAATTTCTAACGGCTCACCTGACGCTACTACACCAAGCGCAATCGGAAGCTGTTTGATACAGATAATAATACCTATTCCAGCGAGCATCCCGTGAACCACAGAAATTGGGAAGAATTCTCCCAAGATGCCTGCCCGAAACGATGCGAATACCATTTGCAAGATAGCCGCTGCAAAACCAATTGCTAACGCAGCGCGATACGCCTGCTGATCCATTGGTGCCCAGCCACCACTCATACCATCACCGCTGAATTCAGAGACACAACCAGCGATGACTACAATCAGTCCTGCAGCGGGCCCTTTTATAGTGAGTTCACTATTCGTCAGCAGAGGTGCTACAAACCCACCAACTATAGCCGTAAAAACACCTGCGATTGGTGGATATCCACACGCAAGTGAAATGCCAAGACACAGCGGAAGAGCAATCAGAAAAACAAGAAAGCCAGCGCGTATATCATCCCGGGCGTATTCGAAAAATCCAGCCATATTTCCACGAGGG
>JAUWWJ010000172.1 GCA_030616935.1 Planctomycetaceae bacterium | reverse complement strand
CTTGAGGCGGTACTTGATCAACCTTTTCAGATTTTCCCCCGCTGCGATCATCATTCCTTCGATATTTACCTTGTACAGACCTCTCAAACGGAAACGTCTCAAGCGGTGAAAGTCTTTGGCTTCACCAAAAAGGGGCTCAACCCACACACTTCTCTTCCGCATCGTCTTTTGATATTTGTCAGTCTGATGATAGGCTTTCACTATGTCGATAAATTCTTGATGAAAAGAACGAAATATATGCCTCCCACTTTTGCTGCCTGTGCATTCATTTTTCACTGGGCAAGCGTCACACGCTTCTGCGTTCGCCCGATAAACAAAATTCTCTTCACTCTTGCGCCGTGACCATAAAGGCAAGATATGCTTCTGTGGACAGATATAGTGATCATTCTCAGCATCATAGTGAAACAAATCCGATGAGTAGTATTCAGATCGATTGCTCAAATCAGGCATTGGTAGATAAGCTTTGATTCCACGTTTTTCCAAGCCAACAATATTAGGAACCGTGCCATACTTGGCGCCACCTGCAGCAATCTTTGGCTGTAACTGCCACCGATAACACGTCCAGTCCACCAAATCCAACAAAGGGGTATTATCCATGATCGATGCAGGAGCAACCAAGGCTGAGAGAATGATGCGAGCTTTACCACCATCAACGATGTAATGATCTCGATACCCTAAAACAGCGCTACCACCACCTTGAGCCCGCATAGGGGCAGCATTCGGGTCAGTTAGGCTAACTTTCTCATCTGTGATCCTTTTGTAAGATGGTTTTCGTAAGCCTGTAAAGCGTTTGCCCTTGTATTTATCAACCAAATCTTGAAGCGTTTCATTGGAAGTCCTCTTTTCGTCATTCTTCCAAAGTTCTTCAAGATGTTGGCCAACTTCGGATTCTGTTCTGTCGATCATGCTGTTGATCGCTGCATTGGCATCCACTTTGGTGCTGTCAAAATACAACTCTTCACCCCAAACTAATCCGGCTTCCACACATAACTCGATAATTTGTTCAAATAACTGCTGAAAGATCTGCATGCCATAACGCTCTCTGATCTTGCTCAAGCTGCTGTGATCGGGCACATCTTCGTCCAAGTCATAGCCGATGAACCAACGGTGTGCCAGGTTCAAACTGACCGTCTCCATCAGCAGCCGCTCTGATCTGATCCCTTCGAAAAAGGCAATCAGTTGAAGCTTGAAGAAAACAACCGGATCAATGGATGGACGCCCGAAATCTGAATACAGGTGACATACTAGATCGCGAACAAAGCTGAGATCAATATATTGTTCTAACTGGCGATATACGTTGCCTTGAGGCACCAGGGTTTCCAGGGAAAAGGATGTGAAGTTTTTGAGATTCTTGATCTTGTATCCCATCATGATCCACCTCACAGGTTGTCAAGAAGGATTAGAGGTTCAGCCGTTGTGATACCGCTTGGAGTTTGTTGTCAGTGATCCCCAGGTAACGTTTGGTGTATGCGATACTCGTAGTAGACTGCGTATGCACCAGGCTTGGCGAAGGTGATATCAGCGGAACCAGGGATAATCAATTGTGTAAGATTGTCTAAGGTCACTCTCTCCTCTAATGCGCCTGGAATGTTGGGGAACGCTTGATAAACAATTATCATTGTGAGCAAGCAACCGAGTATGAGCGCTAGAGCAGCGAACCCATAAGCCCAACGGTTGAGTTTGAAATTCTTGTTATTCCTCCTTTGTTTTCATCTTTCAAAACATTTTTAAATCAATTGGCCAGGTCTTTCCGGTCGGTGAATGCCAGTATAGCGTAGCGTTTCAACAACCAGCGGTCCCACGTTTCAAGCAGACGGCCTAACGATCGATGCTCGTAAACGAGGAGTGCCAATCCAGTCAGGTTCAGGACAACCAGCGCGCGCCAGGGGTTTTCAGTGAGCCGGAACTTACCCGGCTTTGAATCGGTGGCGAAATACTACTCACGTTTTTACTCCACATTCCCATCATCCGGCAATTGAAAGACATCGTCCACCGTTTTGCCAAACACTCTGGCAATCTTGATCGCCAGGATCAAGGAAGGCACATATCTTTCCTGCTCAAGGGCGATGATCGTCTGCCGGGTGCAGCCGCATAGGTCGGACAGTTCCTGCTGGGTCATTTCGCCCTGCTCGAAGCGCAATTTGCGGATATGGTTATTGATCTTCTTTTTAGCCATTGCTGCTCATTTCTCTGTGCAACGCCAGTGTGGCGACGGCCTGCGCGAGCAGACCGAAGCAGGCGGTGGCATACGCCAAGAACCACATCCACCCGACGGGTAGGATGCCAGCGGTTTCATAAACGAGGAACAAGGCGATGCAAACGACAAAAACGAAGACCAGCACCGCAACCAGGGCATTCTCATTAGCCTGGCGGGAAATCTCCAGGTCTCGCTCGTCTCTGATCAGGGCTGTACCATTTGATTTCTCTCGGGTCAGGTAGAGCATGCTGATGTAACCAATGAACCCGACAGCCAGGATCACCGCGGCGACCAGCATTCGAACCGAATCATCCGCGTAGGTGGCTGCACCTCCACCCAGGAAGAAAACCAACCCGAACGCCGATGCAACCAGCCCCCAGATACCTAATCCATAACGTGCTCTAATTTTTGTTTGTGTCATCGTTTTTACTCCTTATGTAATTAATTTCTTACATAGTGTAAGGCGTTTCATACATTTTGTCAATATATTCTTACATTAATATTTGATTAATACACTAGTAGCCTAAGTTCGGGATAAGAAAAGGATAACTCAAGGCTAACTCAAGGCTAACTCAGCTAAATACATACCTATTTATTTCTTCTAAGATATAGGCGATAGTCAACAATCCTATTGCCTAATTGATTAATAGAAGAATTGATGGAAACCAAGCCCAAGGCTAAAATTCAAAATGAAAACCAGGTCACGGTTGAAGAAATCAACCGGGTGCTTGAAGGTGGGCGTTTTTTGTTTTCTGTCCTTACCCCTGAAGAAATTGATGAACTAAAGGAATTTCTTTTGCTCAGGAATCAAATAGGTAACGCTGGCGATTCTTGACGTGCCAGACAGTGCGAATTAAGATTTTCGTTCAACTACCTCTTGGAGATTTTTCTTGGCTGTTGAGCAGATCACCTGTTAGAAGAGAAAAAGAGGTGTTGACAAATAAGCCAGCGTGCAAAAGGCCATTGAGCAAACCATAGCAGCTTTCGACAAAATTGATGTAGTTGTGAATAATGCTGGTTATGCCCTGGTGGGAAGCTTTGAAAAACTGACGAATCAGGAAATTCGTCAGAATTTCGACGTGAATGTGTTTGGAACATTGAATGTAATCAGGAAAGTAATGCCTTATTTACGAAAACAAGAGTCGGGACATATTTTCAACATTGCTTCTATTGCAGCATACATTGCGATGTGGGTGTGTTGGTAGTTACAATGCCACAAAATTATCTGTGGTCGGTTTGTCTGAATCTCTGGCAGATGACGTAAAACCATTTGGTATAAAAGTTACAGTGCTAGCACCTGGCTACTTCAGGACCAAGTTTTTAAGCAGTGGTTCCCTTGTGTTTGGCAATAACAAATCAGATGATAATGAAGCAATTCGTGAAGCAACGGATCATGTTGTTAATGAAGTGGATGGAAAACAGGGGGGTGATCCTGAAAAAGCAGCTTTGGCCATCATTCGTCAGCCGAAGAAACCAATCCACCCGTTCATTTATTATTAAGCCCGGATGCTTATAAGATGGTTTCAGACAAATTGGCTGCTTTACAAAAAGAGTTTGATGCTTGGAAAAAACTCCTACCTCAACAAATTTTGAAAAATAAGCGCGAAAATTGTCTATTTGGGGCGAGGATGCCGCACCTATTGATTTTGTAAGTGTCCAAGGTTGAGGTGCAGAATCAATTTTAGCGACCAGTTTTGTGTCCTTTTTCTCTCTCAATCCTTCCTGTAGTCTTATAGCTCATCTTGCGCCGCCTCACTTCTAATATAACTTTTACTTTTTCGACAGCCAGGTCTCTTGTCAGATCGAAAATCCATATTCATCTCAAGTACAATATTCTGGATGGATAAACTCTACTGCTATGTTGATGAGAGTGGACAAGACACGGGTGGCAGGAATTTCGTTGTGGCAATTGTGGGAAGAGGTGAGAATAGAGATAAGCTACTTGACCTCTGTGAGCAACTTGAGAAGGTGAGTGGCAAACGGAGGGATAAATGGGGAAGAGCCAAACACGAAAGGCGAATGCAGTACTTGCGCCAAGCCCGCAGGGGAAAGCACCGAATTACCCTGAAACTGACCTTCATTTAGCTGTGCCATCAGATAATGGGGCAAACCCTCACCATCCCCAATCAATAACCTTCAACTTTAATCCCATAACAAGGACTGTTCGGTCTGCGGATCAAAGAATTGCACATTGCTGGGGTCGAAGTAAAGAACGGGGTTTTCACCAATTTTTAGCCCCAGCTCGGGGTCGGCCAGCACGCGGACGCTGGCTTCGCCAATGCGCACTTCAATCAAGTCGTCGCGACCCAGCGGCTCAACTCCGTAAATGCTGCCAGAGATGCCCTGGTCGTCGGAAATCGTTATATCTTCAGGACGGATGCCCATGATGACCTGGCCCTTGCCGACAGCCTTTTCGCCCCGCTCGGGAGACACGGTCAAATCAATCCCCTCCGCCTGGGCGTGATAGTCACCGTTTTCGCGGGTGACCTCCACGTCGAGGAAATTCATCGGCGGGTTGCCCACAAAGCTGGCGACAAAGAGGGTGCGCGGTTCGTCGTACAGTTCATCCGGTGGGCTGTAGGCCTGCAACTTGCCATCTTTCATCACTGCCACGCGGTCGGCCATTGTCATGGCCTCCACCTGGTCGTGGGTAACGTAGATGGAGGTGATGCCCAATTCCATGTGCAGTCGTTTGATTTCGCCGCGCATGGAAAGGCGCAGGCGAGCGTCCAGGTTGGAAAGCGGCTCGTCGAACAGCAGCAGTTTGGGCTCCTTCACCAACGCACGGCCCAAAGCCACGCGCTGCTGTTGTCCGCCGGAAAGTTGGG
>JAUWWJ010000117.1 GCA_030616935.1 Planctomycetaceae bacterium | reverse complement strand
ACCGAAGTGGTTTTTAGTAAACCCCGACTGTTGTGGCGGTAGCCAGTTTACTGAAAGGTCGCACGCCACTGATGCCATCCCATGGATAGAGTGCGTACGGGCGTTCCCGCTCACCTTCATCACGTTCAAGGAAGCCGGGGACAAACGTTTCTTTTGTAAGTGTTGTCAGTTTTACTCGGCCCGTTCCGCCGTAAGGTACCACCGAGTTCGTGTCATCAAAATCAACGACCTCAATGACGGCGCGTGGCTGTGGCGAATAATAGGCAATCGTATAACCATCTTCGGGGATCACGGGACGAGAGGCTGCGAGTCCCATCAAGGTGTTGCCGTAGGTAGGGGTCATAAATGCACCGTCGAGAAGTTCTTCGACTGCAAATCGAGTCCATTGAGGAGTGAACTCGGTTCCGCCTGAAAAAATACCTGTGATGCCAGCTTCTCGAATGGTCGTTCCTTTCTTTTCAAGGGCAATGGCCAAGGCCTCAAGCAGCTTTGGTGTTGTGAACATGCAGCGAATATCATGCCCTGATTCAAGGACGGTGATCGCTTGATCAATACAGTGATCCTTGTAGGCCTCCAGGTGTTCCATCCATCCTTTTTGGATCAACTTGATGACCCAGCGTGGGTCAAGGTCTATGCAGAAACAGATGCCGCCACGGTGCTGCGCCAGATGTTCAATAGACAATCGGAGCCTTCTTGGGCCGGAGGGACCAAGCATCAACCAGTTTGCACCCTTCGGAAAATACTCTTCAGGGAGAGTCTCGCTGAACTCTTCGTAATCCGTTCGGAAGTCTCGCAGGTTAACTCGTGATTTGGGCGTGCCGGTGGTTCCACCTGTTTCAAAAACGTACGCCGGCTGGCCGGCAAACCCTTTTGGAATCCAACGAGTCACTGGCCCTCCTCTGAGCCACTCGTCTTCGAATGCCGGAAACTTTTTTAAATCGTCAAAGCAGTTCACTTCCTTAAGCGGATCAAAATTCAGTTTTTCTGCATACTCAAGCCAGAAGGGCGACCCTGTTGATGGATGGAAATGCCAGGCAACTATCTCAGCTGTGTGCGCGTCGAGCTTTTCTCTGCTCTGTCGGATACTTTTTTCATCAGCAACTTTAAAAACAGAAGGTGTTTCGGTCGTGTCTGCAGGCATCGGAATGACTCTTTCAGGATTGGGTGGAGGCCAGCGAGGTGTTTCCTCGAAGGAGAAATGTGTTGAGGTTAGGTCGGAGGGTGAATCTGAACGAACACTTTGAGTTGTAGTCGGTTGAACGCGTTGTGGCGACTTTCAGAGGAGGATGAAATTTAGTTTTGATTTTCATCCTCGGGCATTGCGAGTTGGCTTAGGAGTTGCATCACCCCGTTAAAGTGAGCCAAGCGAGGTCCGTATCGATCAATGAATTCGCCAAGTGCATAATCACTGTCCGTAAAGTCTTCAGCACTTTCAGCTGCTTCTTCGGCGAGTGTTGTTAGGAAATCAGTATGGACGTGGGATAATCCTTTTGCTGCTTTTCGGCACGCCTGTGCGACGTAGGGATTGTTTTCTCGCCACGTTTGTAATTCAGCGGCTCGTTGGCGCTGCTGGAATGAAACATGCTTCAGCACATCGCTTAGGAGATCGCACGATTTCTTTTGGGTCACGAGTATTTCTTTGAGGACAGCTACCACCTCTGATTGCGAGTTCGTGTTTTTTTGCTGAGGGACCGTTGTGTCTGCGGGGTCATTCGTTGACGTAATATCGATTTGAGTGCAGTGAGATGGAAGATTTGGCATTTTTCGAGTATCCGTGGGCGGTGGTAAAAACGCATGTAACTTCACTTGTTGAGAGTGTTCTTTCAGAATGTGATGGTATCCATTCTTTTCATTTGAACCAAATGGAGAGGCCCGTAATGCCGTTGTAACCGCTACAGACTACTCCATTTGGAGCAATAAGATGTTTTGCGACACCGGTTATTCAAGACTCTTCAGAGTTCTCCCGATGGATTGAGTCGGCGGGCGAAGAAATTGACGAAACCGCTAGAGGTAGTTTTCAGCCAACGTGGCGAACACCCTGTCAACGTTCTTTGGAGTCTGCCGAATGGTTTCAGGTGTGGTGTCATCGCACGACATGACGTTCGGTTTTTTGACAGTCTGCGACGCCGCAAATATCGGAATGTTTGGCGGATATCTGCTGGTTGACATCACGGGTCGACCCCTTGAATTTCACTGCACAGCACCGCTACGGGTAACCAGAGCACAAGAGATTTTGTACGGCGCAACGCTTCAGAGGCATCTGCACGGCGAGCAAATAGGGGCCCCCTTGCTGAAAGCTACACAGTTGTCACCAGTTGCGGTTCTTACAGATCGAGAATCATTGCTGCACGCACGTTCCTACGGAGCAAGTCCTGTTGTGGCAATTCACGAAACGGACCATCAGGGAAACAGAGAAGACGCCATGTGCTTAGGGGCCTTTCAGCTGCGCCCGCATGAGGAAGATATATCAAAAATTGACAAACTGCGTCCACACTTTGAAACGCTTTGCTCAAGTATCGAACTGGCCGAACCATTTAATCGTATTCGTGCTGCAATCGATGAAGCCAAGAATCATTGATAAAACACCACCTCATTTAGAATTCTGCTTAGTGAACTATGTCAGCACGTGAATCTGAGCAATCAAAGCGATCTGTTGCAATTGAGTCGAATGAATGTTGCCTTCCGTCTTCATCCGTCACAACGGTGAAATCTTTTGTCTTGCCTGCGAGTCGAACGCTTCAGTTGCCTGTCCAGGCAAGTCCAGTGGAAGTGCGCGACGTGCCGCTATTACGTCAATCAGTTGAGGTTTATAGTCATCAGTTTGTTGGCGGTTTGTCCGTACCGCCGAAGATTCACAATCGCGAGGCTCAAACTCCATCGCCTGCTGCTGTGCCACGGAAGCGTACTCGCATTCAGCCGCCTCACGATGTTGTCAAACTGTCGGAGCGACTTTTTTATCTCCTGCAGCCAGATCTTGAAACGCTCTTGGCTGGTTGCCACTTGTCTTTTCCTCATGAACCATTTCCCTTCCAATTTGACGGTATGGCATTTCTCATGCCGCGGTTCGGAGGAATCCTGGCTGATGAAATGGGTCTTGGGAAATCAATGCAGGCGATTTCATCGCTTCGACTCCTTGTTCACTCGGGGCAGGCTCGTAGTGTGCTTGTGATTTGTCCAAAAGGTCTCGTTTCGAATTGGACTCGAGAACTGTCCGTGTGGGCACCTGAGCTTGTCGTTGGAGTAATTGCCGGCGATCCGGAACGGCGTCGGTGGCAGTGGTCGTTGCAAGATGTGCCTGTCAAGGTAGCTCACTACGAAGCTGTTATTCGTGACCGTCCAATTCTTGATGAAATGCGTGCCGAGTTTGACCTCGTCATTCTCGATGAAGCACAGCGGATCAAAAATCGCGCAAGTCAGACAAGCATAGCAGTCTGTTCAATTCCTCGAAAACGCTCATGGGCGTTGACAGGGACTCCGGTTGAGAATCGATCTGAAGATCTTGTGGGTATCTTTGATTTTGTTGCACCAGGGCAGGTTCATGATGGTATGTCTCCTCGGGTTCTGGGTGCTGCAGCCAAAGGGCATTGCCTCAGACGAACAAAAGACAAAGTCCTGAAAGACATGCCACCTCGACTTGACACAGACCGATATATTGAGCTTTCAAATGAACAGCGAGAGACGTATCGGCGGGCCGAAGAGGAAGGTGTTCTGAGGCTTTCTGAGATGGGGCAGGAAGCAACCATTCAGCATGTGTTTGAACTAGTGCTGCGACTGAAGCAAATCTGTAACTTTGATACGGCAACACGTGCAAGCGCGAAGACAGATTGCCTTGTAGCAGAGCTCGAAGAGGTGCAGTCTAGTGGCCGGAAGGCAATAGTCTTTAGTCAATGGGTCGATACGCTTTCTCGTCTTCGTGAGAGATTGAAAAGTTTCTCGCCACTTGAATATCACGGGGGTATGTCGACAGCGGCCCGAGATGAAGCCATCGAATCCTTTCGAAATAAAAGCCAGCACTCGGTGCTCTTACTGTCATATGGAGCAGGTGCAGTGGGACTCAATCTCCAATTTTCACAATACGTTTTTCTGTTCGATAGATGGTGGAATCCAGCCATAGAGGATCAAGCGATCAACCGCGCTCATCGGATTGGAGCAGTGGGTGCGGTGACAGTGACAAAGTTTCTTTCTGTCGGCACAATTGAAGAGCGAATTGATGAAGTGTTAGCGAGGAAGCGGAACCTTTCTGATGTGATTCTTTCGCAGGCCGAGCCGGAGCCTGCTGCGAGTATGTCAGCCGAGGACATTTTTTCCTTATTCGGTCTCAAAGTCCCTGGTCAAGGAAACCGCCGAGCTGCCTAGGTGCCGCTGATTCGGGCCCGTGGTTTTCAGTGTTCCAAGCATGCACATGCTGATTTGTGCGACTCTTCGCGCTGTGGAAGCGATTTTGGGACGATATCTTCATTCGAGACAATCAATTATCATGGAAAGATCGATGTCGTATCTCCGAAGGTGTTTTAATGTCTGCTACCTATAACTTTGATGTGGTGGTTATTGGTGGGGGGCATGCTGGCGTCGAGGCAGCCGCAGCCGCAGCAAGGCTTGGTGCTCGAACGGCGCTGCTCACAGCCAACTGCGATACAGTTGGCCAGATGAGCTGCAATCCTGCCATTGGTGGCGTTGGGAAAGGGCAGTTGGTACGCGAAGTCGATGCACTGGGCGGTCTCATGGGGCGTGCCATTGATGCCAGTGGTATTCAGTACCGTGTATTGAATCGTTCGAAAGGCCCGGCAATGCATGGGCCTCGGGCGCAGGCTGATAAGCGTCAGTATCAGATGGAGGTGAAGCATCTTGTTGAGTCGACACCGAATCTCGTGCTCCGGCAAGAAATGATTGAAGGGCTTCTGTTTGATACGCAGACAAAAGCCGGTGGAAACTCAGCGCAGAGGCAGATCGCAGGCGTCGTTGCTCGAGGCGGAATCGAGTACCGTGCCGGGGCAGTTGTGCTCACAACAGGTACGTTTCTGCAGGCGGTCATGCATACGGGGGAAGCCCAGACACCTGGTGGTCGAGCAGGGGAGGGGACAACTGCTGGAGTAAGCCACGCTCTTCAAGAAGTTGGCTTTCGGCTCGATCGATTCAAAACAGGCACGCCGTGTCGGCTGCATGGTGGAACGATCGACACGAAGCAGCTGCAGGAACAGCCAGGAGATGTAACTCCACAGCAGTTTTCTTTTTTGACAGACTCAATTCAACGAGAGCAGCTTTCTTGTTGGATTACGAGAACGACTCCTGAAATTCATGAAGTGATCCGCCAGAATCTACATCGTGCGCCAATGTATAGTGGCCAGATTAATTCACGTGGTCCACGTTACTGCCCAAGTATCGAAGACAAGGTTGTTCGTTTCTCGGATAAGGAGAGTCATCAACTTTTCCTCGAACCTGAGGGACAGCGGACGCACGAAGTGTACGTCAACGGTATTTCCACAAGCCTGCCAAGAGATGTTCAGGACGTCATTATTCGAATGATTCCTGGTCTCGAGCAGGCAGAGATAATGCGGTATGGCTATGCCGTCGAATACGATTACGCGCCTCCGGATCAGCTTACTCTAAGTCTTGAGAGCAAGCCTGTTTCGGGACTCTTTCTCGCCGGGCAGATTAATGGCACGACGGGATACGAAGAGGCGGCAGCACAAGGACTCGTCGCTGGCACGAACGCCGCGTTGGCTCTTGGGAAAACAGAGCCGATGATTCTTTCGAGGGAAGAGTCGTACATCGGTGTATTAATCGATGACCTTGTGACCTGCGGCGTTGATGAACCGTACCGTATGTTCACAAGTCGGGCAGAGCACCGGCTTGCTT
>JAUWWJ010000520.1 GCA_030616935.1 Planctomycetaceae bacterium | reverse complement strand
GGAACGCTTCCCTGTCAAGAAGCTGCCCGATGCCTCGTTGGTCACACAACGCGTTACTCAGGAAGAAGTGGACGAGTTGCTCAAAGGTCCACTGGACGGTGGAAAGCATCTCTATACCGTCGACTGGCCACCTTGTTAAGATGAGCTGCATTGGAGTGGAGGCGTACATTCTTTCGAGCTTCCTGTACCTTTGTTAGCTCTGATTTTCCCAAATTACTGATCACTTGAATTGGTTTGGGCGGTCATTGATTGTTTATATACCTTGGAGGGCAGAATGAACGAAGTAAAACACTATAAAATCACAGGTGACGACCTCTCTCAATTCGCGAATCGCGGTCCAACCTTTGTGACCTTTGGCGAGGTGATGGTTCGTGATACACCTGCCGATTTTGAACGTCCAGAGCGCACCCGCCTGGTAAATTTATCCATGGCAGGCAGTGAGTATACGCTGGCTATGGGACTGAGCCGCTTGGGTATCCCTTCGGGTTTCATCACCCGCGTACCTGATAACCCTTACGGCCGGTCGCTGCGCAACATCGCCCGTGAGCAAGGGGTGGACACAAAGCACATTGTTTGGGCCCCAAAAACTGAACCCATTGGGCGCTTTATATACGAAATCGGCCGCACGCCGAGGAAGAATACCGGCGTCTACCAGCGTATGTACTCAGCCACCTCCCGGCTCGATGCGGGGATGGTCGATTGGAAAGCAGCATTGAAAGATGCCAAGCTCTTCCACAGTTCCGGTATCACATTTGGTCTGGCAACGCACAGCAAATATGAGCGCAACTACTGCTACGATGCCTTCAATGAAGCTATTGCAAGCAAACCTGAGGGTTGTCTGGTGGGTATGGATTTCAACTACCGGGCTACCTTATGGTCTCCGCAACAAGCGCGTGAGATCCTGACACCGACGATTTCGGATCATGTGGATATTCTGATTACGACCATAGAAGACATGGCTAAACTGTATGATATTTCCTGCGGACAGTATTCTGCGAAACAGATTGTCGACGGCGACATGGGGCAGATAGAGGACGACGACATCAAAGAATTCAGCAAGCAGGTTCGAGACCTTTTCAACGTCAAAATTGTGGCCATCACCATTCGCTATCCCGACTCCTTCGAACAGCACCGCTGGGAATCGGCTGCCATGGGTTCTGAGGGCACTTTCTTCCGTTCGCCAGCTGTAAAACCGATCACGCTTTGGGACCGCTTAGGCGGCGGAGATACGTGGAACGCAGGCTTTTACTATGGTCTGCTCACGGCGGGGTTTGAGCGAGAAGGGATTGTAAAGGGAGTCCTGGTTGGCGATGCGGCGACCCGGATTAAACAGACACTAATGTACGACTTGCCAATTGTTGATAAGGCTGAAGTCGAAGCGCTAATGAAAGCTGAAGTCTTCGATAGAGGCAAGAGAACGTCTCGATAAGGGAGCATAAAAATGAAAAAAGAAGATACCATCGACATCATTCGTGAAACAGGCGTTATCGCCATCATGCGTGCCCAATCTTCAGATCAACTGATTGCAGCCGC
>JAUWWJ010000244.1 GCA_030616935.1 Planctomycetaceae bacterium | reverse complement strand
TTGAAATATTTTCAGCAGCTCGTTCTTGTTTGCTTGATTACCATACAGCAATGATCGACCGAGTGATCATCATTCGATTGCTCACCTCTTCTCTTAAAGAACTCGTAGCCATATCACGGATCAGAATTTTATGGCTTGTAGTTCCTCAATTCTTTCCCAATGGGTCAGGTCATATTCAAGCGGAGTAATCGTAATTGCACCATCAGCGAGTGCTGTGACATCGCTTTCTTTCGAAGATGGTGGTGGTGGTGGATCGTTACTCGCCCAATAATAATTTCTACCACGTGGATCAACACGGCGCTCAAATGCCTCTCCGTAACGGGCAACACTCATAGGAACCACTCGTACAGCAGGTCTTCTAACGAGGGCAGCCGTTGGGATATTGATATTAAAGAGACTACCGGCAGGCGGATGGAGTGAGAGCAATTGTTTGACAAGTCCACTTGCAAGCTGTGCTGCCTTGTCGAAGTTCATCTGATCATCCCATTCCAGCGACACCGCAATGCTGGTAATACCGAAAAAAGCACCTTCAATAGCCGCCGCCACCGTCCCCGAATAGAGAACGTTAATACCGGCATTCAGACCAGCATTCATGCCACTGATAATGATATCTGGTCGTTGAGGACAGATTTCAGAAACACCGAGCTTCACAGCATCGGCAGGACTGCCGTCAACCGCCCATCCTCGCTGCTTCTCGCCTCGAAAGACTTCCTTTGCCGTAAGTGGTGAAAGGAACGTAATACCGTGACCAACACCACTTTGCTCTGTTGATGGTGCTACGACGAGTGTTTTGAAATCATCGTTTACTGCCTCTTCAAGAGCCGCCAGCCCAGGCGCGTAGATTCCGTCATCATTCGTGAGCAGGGCAAACATGCAGATTCTCCAGTAACCAGGCCGAACGGCATTCCATCGTGACTTCAGAGGGAAGCCTCTTCCCCTTAATTTAGCAGTTCACGCCGGGAAACTCACACGATGGCGTGTTTTCATGGGGCAGGGGGAGTATACTGACGGGCTTTCAAAAAAGTCTTCGAGGGAATGACCAGGTACCAATGACTAGTTCACTACCGGGAACCACTGCCACAGATCACAAAGCGTTTCAGGCTGTCAATGCCGAGCGGGTGGCGGTTTTAGATTTTGGATCGCAGTATGCCCAGCTCATCGCTCGGCGGGTTCATGAACAACACGTGTATTGCGAGATTGTCCGTCATGACATTACAGCAAAACGCCTCGCTGAAATCGCACCGAAAGGCATTATTCTCTCTGGTGGGCCAGCAAGTATTTATGAAGACAATGCTCCACGCTGTGACCCCGAACTATTCTCTCTAGGTGTTCCGGTTCTTGGTATTTGTTACGGCATGCAGGCTGCGTGCGAAGCACTGGGTGGCACGGTGGGCCGTGCCGAATCAAGAGAATACGGTCGATCCAACTGTGACGTTATTTCAGACAGTTCACTTTTTTCAGGGGTCCCCACGAGTACAGATGTCTGGATGAGTCACGGCGACCAGGTAACAACGGTTTCAGATGACTTTATTCCATTAGCAAAAACTGCAACATGCCCTTTGGCTGCCGTTCGCCATAAGACTCTTCCAGTCTTTGGCTTGCAATTTCACCCCGAGGTTACACACACACCTGCAGGTAGTGAGATTCTCGGCAACTTCCTTCAGAACGAATGTGGTTGTACCGGAACGTGGCGTCTCGAAGACTTTGCTGAACTTGCCATTGAGTCAATTAGACACCAAGTCGGTTCTGACCGCGTCATCTGCGGCCTCTCTGGTGGCGTTGACTCAGCGGTTGTGGCAGCGCTCATTAGCAAAGCGATCGGTGATAAACTTTCCTGCATTCTTGTTGACAATGGTCTTCTCCGAAAGAATGAGGCTTCTGCAGTTATTGAAGAGTTTTCTGATCACTTCAAAACAGATCTTCACGTTGTTTCAGCTGAAGACAGATTTCTTGACGTCCTTGCAGGCATTACCGAGCCACAGGAAAAACGGCGTCGCATTGGAGCAACGTTTATCGACTGTTTTACTGACGAAGCATCAAAAATCGAAGACGCCCGCTTTCTCGCGCAGGGAACGCTCTATCCTGATGTTATTGAGAGCGGTGCGGCTGCGGACGGACCTGCGGCAACGATCAAACTTCACCACAATGTTGGTGGCCTGCCAGATGATCTTCAGTTTGAACTTATTGAGCCACTCCGAGATCTATTTAAGGACGAAGTTCGCCAGCTTGGCATCAATCTAGGCTTGCCTGAGCATATTGTTTGGCGTCATCCTTTCCCCGGCCCAGGCCTTGCCGTTCGCTGTCTTGGTGAGGTAACAAAACCACGACTTGATACACTTCGTGAAGCTGATGCGATTGTCCTTCAAGAACTACGAGATGCCGGATTGATGAGAAAAATCGCACAGGCATTTGCTGTACTACTTCCGGTGCAGAGCGTCGGGGTCATGGGTGACGCACGCACCTATGAAGATGCTTTAGCAATTCGTGCCGTTGAAACAGCAGACTTCATGACTGCTGACTGGAGTCATATTCCCTACGAGGTTCTTGGCCGCATGTCGACCAGAATTATCAATGAGGTACGGGGGGTTAACCGGGTGGTCTATGATATTTCATCAAAGCCACCAGCCACCATTGAATGGGAATAGCGGCCTCACAATTTCACTAATGCTTCACTTACCAACTGGGATCCTTCTGTCACTGAAGCACAATGTCAAATAGTGTCGACAGTACGAGTGGACGGACTATCACAGACGGAAGTAGTCGCACCCTCGCTTCGGCCGTCTTCTTTTAGATAATAAGTGGCTTCCATGACTAGCAACGCAACAAACTCGAAACAGCGTCCTCTGGGAATCATTTTCGCCCTTCCCATTGAAGCCCACACATTTGAACGACGCGTAGGCACCGCCACAAAGTACCAAGGGCATAAGTCCGTCATCTACGAAGGGCATGTATCTAATCACCCAATTGTCTGGACAATTTCTGGCGTCGGTAGAGAGGCGGCTACATGTGCAGCACAGCGTATTATTGACGGCCACCAACCCCACACTTTGATCTCTGCCGGATTCGCGGGCGCCTTAGCCCCAAACCTTGAACACGGCACCGTGCTTGTTCCAGAGAGAATCCTCGACGACAACCAACAATGTATCTATCCATTAGGCCACAGCGAACAGTGTCTATACCCTGGTGGGGAAATCATAGATTCAAAAACTACACTTATCACTGTCGATTCAATTATCAAGTCCAAAGAAGAGAAGGCTCTGCTTCGAGAAGAATCACATGCTGATCTTGTCGACATGGAATCTGCAGCTGTTGCACGCATTGCGCAAGAAGCAGACGTTCGATTCCTGGCCGTCCGTGCAATCTCTGACACTTCCGACGAGACGCTTCCTCCTGAAGTCAGTCGCCTTAGTCAGCCACACTCACCAATGCATCGATTTGGTGCAGCCCTTGCCGCAATCACCCGCCGACCACGAGTTGTCTCTGATCTCTGGAAACTATGGGAGCAGGGCATGTCCTGCTCCCGAACGCTTGCAGATCAACTTGAACAGATCATCCGAGCAGACAACTGAGACTCCACATGCACAACTTCAGTCGAGATGTTTCTGACAAAACTCAACCGACAGATCGATCCATATTCTGCCGGATTCTACCTTTGGCAGTCTACTTCGGTCTCCACCATATAACGAAGAAGGAACGCCAAGCTTTTTAGCCTTTTCGTAGACGATCTTGGCGGCCCAAGGTGGATGAATCTTGTCTTTGGGCGAGGCATTCGAGTAAAGAAAAACCGGGGCTTCTCCGGCATCCATAAGCGGGATGATGATTTCTTTCGTTCGCCATGGCTGCCAAAGGCTAACCACTACATTCGGGCGTGAACTCAGACGCGCTACTGCATCATCACTCTCAAGGACCGCATAATCATCTTGATAGGCCAGATATTCGCTGATAATCGCGCCTGCAGAGGCTCCACCACAAACAATACGATCAGCATCAACCTTCCAGTCTTCTGATTGAGAACGGACAAACTGAATAGCCCGTGCACAATGCCGCGCAATCTCAAGGTGGTCAATGTCTTCGCTTAGAAGTG